>DATNAI010000044.1:0-14586 GCA_035572875.1 Castellaniella sp.
CCGCGGCCCATCAACCCGGAGGTCTGGCCGACGGTGCTCGAAAGACTGGATGCGCAACGGTAGGGGTCCGACGAAAAATCTATGGTCAGCCCGATTTTTGCAAGCGGGACGACGTTGACGTAAATTGGGCTTGCTTAAATCTATCCGGGGTCGTGGTGGAGGAATCCCCCCGCCCCATGATGAGAGCCGCGCCGGACAAACCTCAAAAAGCCCTCAGTGTCATGCACTGTTTTTTGTGCCAGGTTCGTTGTCCGGCCGTTGAGCCGTTTATGTCTTCACGTATCTCGCGTCGCAAAACCAGGAAGTGGGTACTGCTGAAGGTTGCTGTGTAAACGGTGTGCGTCAGGCTGCTGTCACAGCCTGCTCGCTACGGTAGTTCGTCCCTCTGGCGAGGATGGCCCAGGCTATCCTCGCCAATTTGTTGGCCAGCGCGCAGGCCACGACATTCGAGTGGCGTCGGGTTAATAGGCTGCGGACCCAGACGCCCAAAGTATCGGTGCGTTTGTCGACGCGCTGCATGATGGTCCGCGCGCCTTGCACTAGCAGCCGTCGCAGATTCTTGTCGCCGCGCTTGCTGATGCCCAACAGCGTAGGCTTGCCGCCGGTGCTGTACTGGCGTGGCACCAACCCCACCGAGGCGGCAAACTGTCTTGCCGAACCGAACTGTCGAGCGTCGCCCAGCTCGGTCGTCAGCACGCTGGCGGTGATCGGCCCGATGCCGGGTATCTCCAGCAGCCGCTGGCCGCGCTCGTCCTGGCGCAGTTGTGCCGACAGCTCTCGCTCTGTCTGGGCGATCTGCTCATCAAGGTATTTGAAGTGCGCCTGCAGCCGTTCGAGCAGCGCCACCAAACGCGGCGGCAGTTCATGCGCGACCAGTACCGCCGGTAATTTGCGGATGATCGCCGGCCCCTTGGGCAGGCCCACACCAAACTCCAGCAGGAAGGCGTGGATTTGGTTAATAGCGCCGGTTCTGTCGCGTACCAAAGCCTCGCGCACCCGGTGCAACATCGATACCGTCTGCTGAGCCTGATTGCGCGGGCTCACGAACCGCATACTCGGGCGACTGGCTGCCTCACAGATCGCTTGCGCGTCGGCGAAATCGTTCTTGTTGCCCTGCACGAAGGGCTTCACGAACTGGGGAGAGATCAGCTTGGCCTGGTGACCCAGATCTTGGACTCTACGGGCAACCCAGTGTGCCCCAGCACACGCCTCCATCACGACGGTACAGGCCGGCGTATTGCCTAGCAGCGTGAACATCTGGCTGCGCGTGAGCTTCTTGCGAAACACCATCCTGCCAGCCCTATCCTGACCGTGAAGGTGAAAACTATGCTTGCCCAGATCAATGCCAATCAGCGCGACGGTGCTCATGACGGTCTCCAAGAAAGAACAATCCCCACTCAGCGTACCGCTTCGTGGGGATCGGGCTGACCATCTCATTAAGCCCGGACGGCCCTTATGGGCCGCCCGGGCTTCAGGGGAAAGACCGGTCCCGGTTATTTGAACATCTTGTCGTAGTCCGGTTCGGACGACGTCCCCGTGGCGTCGGTTCCTGTGTCGCCGTAGCCGGCGGAGCCGTAACCCTGGAAGTTCCCCGTGTCTATCTGGATGTTTTCGATGTTGACCTGAGCCCTGTCGGCCTTGTAGTGGGTCACCATTCGCGGATAGGCCAGGACCAGCACCACCATCAGGATCTGGATGGCGATGAAGGGCAGCGACCCCCAGTAGATCTGTCCTGTGGTGACCTTCGCGATTTTGCGGCCGGTCACCTTGTCCATGTAATCATCTTTGGGTGCCACCGACCGCAGATAGAACAGCGCAAAGCCGAACGGGGGATGCATGAAGGAAGTCTGCATGTTCACGGCCAGTACGATACCCAGCCAGACCAGGTCGATGCCCATCTTGTCGGCCACCGGCCCGATCAACGGCACGATGATGAAGGCGAGTTCGAAGAAGTCCAGGAAAAACGCCAGGAAGAAGGTCAGCATGCTGACGACGATCAGGAAGCCCATCTGGCCGCCCGGCAGGCCGGTCAGCAGATGCTCCACCCAGAGGTCCCCATTGACGCCACGGAAAGTGAGGCTGAACACCGAGGAGCCGATCAGGATGAACACCACGAAGCAGGTCAGCGTCGTGGTGGTGTCCATGGCCTGGCGCAGCAGCCCCAGCGTGAGGCGCCGCTTGATGAGGGCCATGATCAGGGCCCCGACGGCACCCATCGCGCCGCCTTCGGTGGGGGTGGCCACGCCGATGAATATGGTGCCCAACACCAGGAAGATCAGGGCCAGCGGGGGGAGCATGACGAAGGTGACCCGCTCGGCGATCTTCGATAGCAGGCCTAGGTGCAGCAGCTTGTTGAGGCTGGCCATTGCGAAGGCCGCCGCGCCCCATATCAGGATGCTGGTGACGATGAGCTCGTCGACGTGCGCGTCGGCTCCCAGCAGCCGTTTGACACCGAAGACCGAGATCAGCGCGGCCAGGACCATCAGCACCAGCAGCGAGGGCAGACCATGGCTGCCGTTCGGTTCGACGAAGGTGCGAGCCTCCGGCGGGATGGCCGGAGCGGATTTGGGTCGGAACAGCGAAATGCCCACCACGTAGAGGATGTACAACCCCGTCAGAGCGAAGCCCGGCAGGAAGGCACCCTTGTACATATCGCCGATGGAACGGCCCAACTGGTCGGCCAGCACGATGAGCACGAGGGACGGCGGAATGATCTGCGATAGCGTGCCGGACGCGGCGATCACGCCCGCCGCGAGCCGCCGATCGTAGCCGTAGCGCAGCATGATGGGTAGCGAGATCAGGCCCATGGAGATCACTGAGGCCGACACCACGCCGGTGGTGGCCGCCAGCATGGCGCCCACCAGCACCACGGCAATGGCCAGCCCGCCCCGCAGGGGGCCGAACAACTGGCCGATGGTCTCGAGCAGGTCCTCGGCCATCCCGGAGCGTTCCAGGATCAAGCCCATGAACGTGAAGAACGGCACGGCGAGCAGCGATTCGTTCGACATCACGCCAAATACGCGCTGCGGCAGGGCCTGGAAGAGCGACGGCGACAGCAGACCGAGGTCGATCCCGATCAATCCGAACAGAACGCCGTTGGCCGCGAGTGAAAAGGCAACCGGAAACCCCAGCAACAGCAGGATCACCAGCATGCCGAACATGATGGGTGCCATATTGGCCAGAAATAGAGCTTCCATGGCGTTACTTCCCCTCGTGCGAGCTGGCGCCGCGTTCCAGCGCTTCGCGCGCGATTTCTTCGGCCAGTTCTTCCTCGGCCGACTTGCCGGTGTGGGTGTCGCGTGGATCGGGACACAGGCCACGCAGGCAGCCGATGCACTTGATCAAATGTGAAACGCCCGCGGCGACCAACAGTGCAAAGCCGACGGGCAGTATCAATTTGGCCGGCCAGCGGATCAGACCTCCTGCGTTGGAGGACTGCTCGTTATTGATCAGCGAATCCATGAAATAGGGCCAGGACAGCCACATGATCAGACTGCAGGCGGGCAGCAGGAAAAAAAGCACGCCGAAGATTTCGATCCAGAGCTGGGTGCGGCGCGAAAAGCGGCTGGCCAGCACGTCGACTCGGACGTGCTCGTTCTTCAGCAGTGTGTAGCCTGAGGCGAGCATGAAGACCGCGCCGAACAGATACCATTGGAGTTCCAGCCAGGCATTGGAACTGACGTTGAACAGTTTTCGAACGGTGGCATTGGTGGCGCTGATCAGTACCGCGAGCAGGATCAGCCAGGTGACGGCCCGGCCGACGCGGCGATTCACGGAATCGATCGCTCGGGATAGGGCGAGAAGTGCGTTCATGGTGAAAATGGATCAAAGGGTAAGTAGGGCGGGAGCGACTCGGCTTCCGTGGAGTCGCTCCCGCCAGGACGCGCAAAAGCCCCCGAAGGCGCGGGGGCTTGGAACGGCCATGTTCGGTGGCCGGCGCGAGACGCAGGCGCGGCCTATTTGGCGACCGTCGCCAGATACTGGTCGAAGCTGCCTTCAGCGACGCGGAACCATGGGATTTCATGATCACGGAAGCCCATGTAGGCGTCGTGAATCTTCTTGAACCCTGGATCCTTCGCGCTGAGCTCGGCGTAGGTCGCCTGAGAGGCCTTGTAGCAGGCGTCCATCACGGGCTTTGGGAATGCGCGCAGCTTTGCGCCTTGGCCGATCAGCCGCTTGAGCGCCTTGGGGTTCTCGGCGTCGTAGGTGGCGATCATGGTGTTGGTCGCCAGTGCGGATGCCTGGGCGATCACTGCCTGGTAAGCCTTGGGGAGGGCTTCGTACTTGTTCTTGTTGACGTACAGGGAGACCTGCAGCGTGCCTTCCCACCAGCCCGGGAAGTAGTAATACGGCGCCACATGATGGAAGCCCAGCTTTTCGTCATCATAGGGGCCGATCCATTCGGCCGCATCGATGGTGCCCTTTTCCAGCGACGGGTAGATGTCGCCGCCGGCGATCTGTTGCGGCACGACGCCCAGTTTCATCAGGACGGCACCGGCAAATGCCGCCGTACGGAACTTTAGTCCCTTCAGGTCGTCTACTGTCTTGATCTCCTTGCGGAACCAGCCGCCCATCTGGGTGCCGGTGTAGCCGCACGGGAAGTTCACGATGTTGAATTTGGCGAACAGCTCGCGCATGAGTTCGCGCCCGCCGGCCTTGGTAACCCAGGCGTTGTGCTGGCGGGTATTCAGCCCGAAAGGCACCGCGCCATCGAAGCACAGCGCGGGATCCTTGCCGTAGTAGTAATACGAAGCCGTGTGGCCGCATTCCACCGTGCCGTTCTGCACGCCGTCGAGCACGCCAAGGGCGGGCAGCAGCTCGCCGCCCGGGAAGGCGCGGATCTGGAACTTGCCGCCTGTGGCTTCGGAGACGAATTTGGCGACGTTTTCGCCGCCGCTGTAGATCGCGTCCGCGCTGCGCGGGAAGCTCGAAGCCAGGCGCCATTGCAGGGTGGGAGCATCTTGAGCGAAGACCGGGGCGGCCAGCGTGGCACCGCCGGCGGCGGCTCCGAACGCTGCCTTTTTAAGGAAGGAACGACGTAGCATGAGAAAGTACCTTGTGGGTCTGTGAATAGGGAAGAGGTTCTGTAGAACGAGTCGCTATATGAACTTCTATATAGAATCGTCGATATATTGTTTTCGAAATTGTCGCGTATGATGCGTCAGCGATTCCCGTTTTAGCAATTGGTAATAACACTTATTTTTGGCGCGACGGGATTCCCAGGCGCGTTGCGATTGGAGCAATATCGTACCTGGGGGGGGCGGAAGCCGGCGGATCCGAAGGTCGCCGGTAGCTGTGTAGGCTTCTTGAGAGATGTTGTGTGATGTAAATATATCGTTCGTGGTATGGCCGTCGAAGGACAAATATGCACGATGTAGCCATTGATTTGCCGGTAATGCGGGAGACAGCCGCTGTGGTGGCGGGGCAACTGAAGATGATCGCCAATCCCGATCGTCTGCTGCTGCTATGCCAGCTTGCCGAGGGCGAGCAAAGCGTGGGAGAGCTGGAGGAGCTGCTCGATATCCGGCAGCCGACTCTGTCCCAGCAGCTCGCGGTGCTGCGTACGGAGGGAGCCGTGAATACGCGGCGCGAAGGCAAGCACGTGTTCTACTGCATCGCGGATGACAAGCTGCTGCACCTGCTCCGGGTGCTGTACGACTTGTACTGCAAGACAGGGCCTTGAAGGGCGATGGTCGGGGGGGCGGGCGCATCGCAATCCCGGACTGCTCCTGCAACGAGAAATGGCCACTGACCCCATGAGCGGTCCGTGGCCACGAACGGGACGAGCCGGCGCATCTGGCCGTGCCGGCGCCGCCAGGCCTACGCCTTGCCGGGATCCCGGACGGCTTCCACCTTGTCGAACTCCACGTTCCGGAGTTCACCGTCCACTTTTTCCACGCGGCGAATGTAAACGTTCTGGATGATGTCGCGGGTCTTCGGGTCAATCTGCACGGGGCCGCGCGGACTCATCCATTTCAGTCCTTTGACGGCGTCCATGAGTGCGTCGCCGTTGGCGTTGCCTCCGGTTTTCTCCAGGGCCTGATAGATCAGGTGCATGCCGTCATAGCCGCCCACCGACCAGAAGTTGGGGCGCTCGCCCGGATAGGCCTTTTTGTAGGCCTGTACGAACTGATGGTTTTCGGGTGAATCGTGGGCGTCCGAGTAGTGGAAGGACGTAATGAGCCCCAATGCGGCATCGCCGATCGCGTTGATGACGTCTTCACTGTCGATGTCACCGGTGGCGATGAGTTTGATGCCTGCCTTGTCCAGCCCGCGTTCCCGGTAGGCCTTGATAGCCGCCACGCCTTGCTCGCCCGCCGGGACGAACAGGAAGACGGCATCCGGGTGCAGATCCTTGGCCTTTTGCAGAAAGGGGGCAAAGTCCGGATTCTGTGTCGGTGTGCGTACGGTGCCGACCATTTTGCCGCCTGCCGCCGTGAAGGTTTTCACGAACTGCGATTCGGCATCGTGGCCCGGGCCGTAGTCGGCCGAGATGCTGTAGACCGTGCGGATGCCGTTTTTGGCCGCCCAGGCCGCAATCGGCGCAGTGACCTGCGGCAGCGTCATGGACGTGCGCACGATATAGGACGACTGGCTGGTGATGGCCGAGGTGGCCGCATTCATCACCACCATGGCGGTCTTGGTCTCCGTGGCCAGCGGCGCGACCGCGAACGCGGATGGTGTCATGCCGAACCCGGCCATGACGTCGACCTTGTCCTGGATCAGCAGATTCTGGGCCTGGCGTTTGCTCACGGCCGGTGCGATACCGGTGTCGTCCTTGATGATGAGTTTGATCTTGCGGCCGGCAACGGTGTCACCGTGCTGCTGCATGTACAGGCGTGCGCCGTTTTCGAGCTGCTGTCCGTGCCCGGCGAAGGGGCCGGACATGGGCAGGATCATGCCGATCTTCAGGTCCTGGGCAGCGGCTGTGCCGACGGCCGCCAGGCCGATGCATGCCGCAACGAGAGTCTTGGGGATGTTCATGTGTCTCCTCCGTGGAAATGGCGGCGGTCAGTGGTCCAGACCGCAGAAATTTTCAGCGATGGCCGTCTGTGCGGCCTTCGAACCTCGGGTGTATTCCAGCTCGGCGAGCTGGATCTGGCGCTCGAACGGTTCGCCCGTCAGCTTGTGCATCAGCGTGGTCATCCACCACGAGAAACGCACGGCCTTCCAGATGCGGCCAAGTGCGCGGTCCGAATACTGCTCGATGGCATCGGGGCGGGAGCCGCTGTAGTGGGCCTGCAGCGCATGCGCGAGTTCCTGCGCGTCGCCGATGGCGAGGTTCAGTCCCTTCGCCCCGGTAGGCGGAACGATGTGCGCGGCGTCGCCCACGAGGAACAGCCGGCCGAAGCGCATCGGGGTGCAGACATAGCTGTGCAGGGGCGTGATGCTCATCTCAAGCGCCGGGCCGGTCTGCAGGTTCGCGGCCAGGTCGCGCGGCAGCCGGCGCTCGTATTCCACCCAGAACCGGTCGGCGCTCCATTGGCCAATGTCTTCGTTCTTCGGCACCTGGAGGTAGTAGCGGCTGCGTGTGCGCGATCGCAGGCTGCACATCAGAAAACCTTCAGGGTGGTTGATCCAGGAGACTTCCTCGGAGACCGGCGTGACGTCGGCCAGTATGCCCAGCCAGCCAAAGGGAAAGGTCGTCTCGAATTCCTGTTTGCGTTCGGCGGGAATGGATGGTCGCGACACGCCGTGGAAGCCATCGCAGCCAGCGATGAAGTCGCAGTCGATCCGGTGCTCCTGTCCATTCTTGCGGTAGCTGACCCAGGGTCTTTCGCCGTCGAAATCGTGTGGCTGGACGTCTTCAGCCTCATAGTGGGTGGTCCCTCCTCCGGCTTCGCGCGCCTGCATCAGGTCGCGGGTCACGCGCGTCTGGCCGTAGACCAGGGCGTGCTTTCCGACCATTCCGAAGTCGATGTGACAGCGTTCTTCGCCCCAGCGGAGGTTGAAGCCGTGCATGTGCAGGCCTTCGCGTTCGGGCTTGTCGCCCACGCCCGCTTCCTTCAGAGCCTGGACCGTCGGAGTCTCCAGGACGCCCGCGCGGATTCGTCCCAGAACGTATTCGGCGTCGCGGCGCTCCAGGATGATGTTGTCGATACCGTTCTTTTGCAGCAGTTGACCCAGTACGAGGCCGGCGGGACCGGCGCCGATGATCACCACCTGGGTGCGTTCAGTAGGCATGTGATGTGTCTCCAATGTAGTCGTCTCGGAATGGCCGGTGCCTTCCGGCCGTCAGGGTTCTTCGAAGGTGATCAGGCCCATGCCTGTCGTCATGGGGGCGTAATAGTGCTTGTGGATGCGGCGCGGGTTGGGTGAAAGCGCGCCCCGCATGGTCAGCCACATGATGAGTTCGATGCCCTCGGCACCCGCCTGTTCCATGAGTTGCTGGTGGGTGAGCTGCGTCAGGCTCACCGGATCGTGTTCGATGCGTTCCAGGAAGTCGCGGTCGAAGTCGCGGTTCATGGCGCCGAACTGCGGCCCCTGGAGCTGGTGCGACATGCCGCCCGTGCCGATGACGACGACGCGGAGATTTCGGGGGTCCGACTCCACAGCCTTGCGGATCGCCTGCCCCAGCCGGTAGCAGCGTCGGGCGGTGGGCAACGGGTGCAGGAGTACGTTGACGGCCAGCGGGACCGCCGCTACCGGCCATTCCGGCTCGGGGTCGAAGCAAAGATGCATGGGGACCAGGAAGCCGTGCTCCACGGACATTTCCTGGCACATGGTGAGATCGAACTCGTCGTAGACCAGTGATTCACACAGATGCCGGGAGAAGTCGAAATCGCCGCGCAGCGGCGGCAGGGGACGCACTCCCATGCCTTCGTCGGCGATGGGGTAGGTGTCCGCGCATCCCATGGCAAAAGTGGGATATTTGTTGAAGAAGAAATCGGCGCCATGATCGTTGTAGACCATGACGACTACGTCCGGGCGCAGCGACCTGAGCCATTCGCGCACGGGGATGTAGGCGTCGAACAGCGGCTTCCAGGCCGGCTCGTTCTGCGCTTTGCGGTCGTAGGCGCCGCCGATGGAAGGGACATGCGAGGTGCCGATGCCGGCAATGATTCTGGCCATGGTCAGCGGGCTCCTTTGGCGGTGCGCGAGGTGAGGAACTCTTCGTAGCTTTCGCCCCGCATCTGGGCGCCCATGCGATACAGGCCCTGCCCCACGACGAAGCCGAGCTTCAGCAGAAAGTAGATATTGCCCCCGGCGGCGTTCAGACCAGCCCAATCGCGCTGTCGTACAAGCTGCTTCTCGGTTTCGTTCAGGCCGTAGTCTTCGAGGTAGGCTTCCTCGTCATCACGATAAGATTGCCGGTTGGCCTCCACGGTCAGGGAATTGCACATCCGGTTGATGCGGTATCCCCGATGGGATTCTTCGAGGTTGAACACCCGGATACCTGGAATCGGATGTTTCGGATCGAGCTGCTGCGCGGTCATGCCTTGCTCCTTCTGCGTTGCCTTTGCGCCGTCTCGAGAAAGGGGACGGATTACTGGCGCCTTGAACGATAGGTCATGACCATGATCGTAGGAGGGGGGACAATACGGAAGGGTTAAAAAGGACGATTGATTGCACTTTACGGACACGCTCGGCACGCGATAGCTGAAGACGATCAACTTCATTGAAACAATCAATTTTACTTATCCATGGGGTCCCACTACACTGGGTCCCGTGGGCACTTTCGCCACTCACCCATCAGACAAGGAGTTCTTCACATGTCTTTGATCAACACCAAGATCAAGCCTTTCAAGGCTACTGCCTACCACGACGGCAAGTTCGTCGAGGTCACCGAGCAGTCCGTGGCCGGAAAATGGTCCGTGTTCGTGTTCTATCCGGCCGACTTCACGTTCGTGTGCCCGACCGAACTGGAAGATCTGGCCGACCACTACGCCGAATTCAAGAAGCTGGGCGTGGAAGTCTATTCGGTGTCGACCGACACCCATTTCGCCCACAAAGCCTGGCATGACACGTCCGACGCGATCAGCAAGGTCAGCTACCCGATGCTTGGCGACCCGACCCAGGTGCTGGCCCGCAATTTCGATGTACTGATCGAGGAAGAAGGCGTGGCGCTGCGCGGGACGTTCGTGGTGAACCCGGCGGGCGAAATCAAAGTCCTGGAAATCCATGACAACGGAATCGGCCGTGACGCCACCGAGCTGCTGCGCAAGGTGAAGGCTGCGCAATACATTGCGGCGCACCCGGGCGAAGTCTGCCCCGCCAAATGGGAAGAAGGCGCCAAGACGCTGACCCCGTCGCTGGATCTGGTCGGCAAGATCTGACCGGCCCAATCCCTTCTGGCCTTAACCTGCCGCCGTCCGCCGGGCGGTGGCGGGCTCCTCCTCCCGCCGCACGTCGACTGCGCGCACTGGATCTTGAATCCTTGCGTGGGGGGTTACTGTTTTCTGAAAAAGGTGAATGAGATGCTGGATGCCACGCTGAAAGGACAATTGGGAACCTACCTCGAGCGGGTGACGCTGCCCGTCGAGCTGCGTGCCTCCCTGGACGGCGGCACCCAGTCGCAGGAGCTGCGCAGCTTTCTCGATGAGATTGCTGCGCTCTCGGACAAGCTGACCGTCGTGGACGAAACAGCGCCGGGCGTCCGCGTGCCTTCGTTCGCCATTGCGCGGGCGGGAACGGACATTGGCGTGCGCTTTGCCGGAATCCCGCTGGGCCACGAATTCACGTCGCTGGTGCTGGCGCTGCTTCAGGTGGGGGGCCATCCTCCGAAGATCGATGATGCCGTCCAGGAACAGATCCGCAACCTGCCCGGCGACTATCATTTCGAGACTTATTTTTCATTGTCGTGCCAGAACTGCCCCGACGTGGTGCAGGCGTTGAATGCGATGGCGGTGATCAATCCGCGTATTCACCATGTCGCCATCGACGGGGCGCTGTTCCAGGACGAGGTCCGGGACCGTGAAGTCCTCTCGGTACCGGCAGTATTCCGGGATGGCGAACCCTTCCAGCAGGGGCGCGCCGGGGTCGAAGAGCTGCTCGCCAAGCTGGGCGCCGGCGACACTGAGGCGAAGGTCGAGGCCTTGAACGCCCGCGAGGTGTTCGATGTGCTCGTCGTGGGGGGTGGCCCGGCCGGTGCGGCGGCGGCTGTCTATGCGGCCCGCAAAGGCATTCGCACCGGGGTCGTGGCCGAGCGCTTCGGCGGCCAGGTGCTGGACACCATGGCCATCGAGAACTACATCTCGATCCTGGAAACCGAGGGCCCGAAGTTCGGCGTGGCGCTGGAGCAGCACGTCAAGGCCTATGAAGTCGACATCATGAACCTTCAGCGGGCGGCCAGGCTCGTGCCGGGTCAGCCTGTCGGGCTGGAACTGGCCAGCGGGGCGTCCTTGAAGGCGAAGACGGTCATTCTGTCCACGGGGGCACGCTGGCGCCACATCAACGTGCCGGGCGAAGACGAATACCGCAATCGGGGCGTGGCCTACTGCCCGCACTGCGACGGGCCGCTGTTCAAGGGCAAGCGTGTGGCTGTCATCGGAGGCGGCAATTCCGGCGTGGAAGCGGCGATCGATCTGGCCGGCATTGTGGGACACGTGACGCTCATCGAATTCGGCGATATGCTGCGCGCGGACGATATCCTGCAGCGCAAGCTGCGCAGCCTCCCGAACGTGGACATCCTGACCTCGGCACAGACGACCGAGATTCACGGTGACGGCAAGCGCGTCGTAGCCCTCAGCTACAAGGACCGCGCGACGGACGAGCTGCATCGCGTCGAACTGGAGGGGGTCTTCATCCAGATCGGGCTGGTTCCGAATACGGAATGGCTCAAGGGCGTGGTGGAGCTCAGCCCGCACGGCGAGATCGTGGTGGATGCGCGCGGGCAGACCTCTGTTCCGGGCGTGTTTGCGGCCGGCGATGCCACCACGGTGCCCTACAAGCAGATCATCATCGCGGCGGGCGAGGGTGCCAAGGCGGCGCTGTCCGCCTTCGATCACCTGATCCGCACGTCGGTGGACAGCACCGAAGCGATCGCTGGCTGATCACCGCTGCGGGGGCGGCCCGGACGGCCCCCGCAGTTCCGGCAAACCCCTAAAATGAGGCCTTCCACAGCCCGGGAAGGCCTCATGGCGCATTATGGCGTGATCAATCTGTGGACCTATGTGGCGGGGGTGATCTTCATCATCCTGCTCCCGGGTCCGAATTCCCTGTTCGTGCTGGCGACCGGCGCGAGCCGTGGCGTACGGGCCGGTTATCGCGCGGCGTTCGGGGTGTTTCTCGGGGATTCCATTCTCATGACGCTCACGGCCGCGGGGGCGGCCTCGGTGCTGCATCTGCTGCCGATGCTGTATCTGGCACTGAAGACTGTGGGCGCCTTGTACCTATGCTATCTGGGCATCCACCTGCTGCGCTCGGCCTGGCGCCCGGGGCCGGCGCACGCCCAGGTCGTGGGCGGGGGCACGGACGCGCGCTTTCGCAAGGCGCTGCTGCTCAGTCTGCTCAACCCCAAGGCGATCCTGTTCCTCCTGTCGTTTTTCGTCCAGTTCGTGGATCCGCATTATTCGCATCCTGCGCTGTCGTTCCTCATTCTGGCTGCGATTCTGCAGACCTGCAGCATTCTCTACCTGTCGGTACTGATCTTCGGGGGGACGCAGCTCGCGGCGTTCTTTCGCCGGAGGCAGATGCTGGCGCGCGCCGGAAGCGGCCTGGTGGGACTGCTGTTCCTCGGGTTTGCGGGGATGATGGTGCTTGAAGAGTAGCCGTCCCGTTGTGTGTTGTGGCGGGCGCCACTTATACTGCGGGGCAAATCCTCGCGCGATGGCGCGCACGACAACCGGTGGAGGAGCACATGCGGGATCCGATGGATGGGGCGGCGAAAGCCGAACCGGCTGTGGCTCCTCTGCTGGAACTCCGGGGCATCACCAAGCGCTACCCCGGTACGCTCGCCAACGACGCCGTCGACCTCCGCATCCTGCCGGGTGAGCGGCATGCGCTGCTGGGCGAAAACGGTGCGGGCAAAAGCACCCTGGTGAAATGCATTTACGGCGTGATCCGGCCCGACGCGGGGTCCATCCTGTGGCAGGGTCGGCCGGTGCGCATCTCCAGCCCGTCGGAGGCCCAGCGGCTGGGCATCGGCATGGTGTTCCAGCACTTCTCGCTCTTCGAGACCCTGACGGTGGCGCAGAACATCGCCCTGAGCCTGCGGCATGCGGGCAGCCTGCGGCAACTCTCCGAACACATTACGGCCGTTTCGCAGGAGTATCGCCTGTCGGTACGGCCCGACCAGCCCGTGCACAGTCTGTCGGTAGGGGAGCGGCAGCGGGTGGAAATCGTGCGCTGCCTGCTGCAGGCTCCGCAACTGCTGATCATGGACGAGCCCACGTCGGTACTGACGCCGGGCGAAGTCGATTTGCTGTTCGAAACCTTGCAGCAATTCACCCAGGGCGGGCGAAGCATCCTTTACATCAGTCACAAGCTCGAAGAAGTCCGTGCCTTGTGCACTGGGGCCACTGTCCTGCGTACGGCGCGCCGGGTGGGGTGCTGCGATCCGCGTACCGAGAGTGCTCACAGTCTGGCACGCATGATGATGGGCAGCGAGCCGCCCGTCCTGAAAGCGCGCGAGAATCCCGTTGCGGGCCCCGGCCGGGTGTGCCTGCAGCTTGACGATCTGACCTGCCCATCGACGGATCCCTTCGGCACTGCGCTCGAACATGTCGACCTCTCGGTTCATGAGGGTGAAATCGTTGGTATTGCCGGCGTCGCCGGCAACGGCCAGCAGGAACTTCTGGCGGCCCTGTCGGGAGAGCGCTCCGGTTTGCCCGACGAGATGCTGCGGCTCGATGGCCGGGCGGTGGGCCGCCTGAACCCGGCCGGCCGCCGGGCTCTCGGCCTGGGTTTCGCTCCCGCCGAGCGTCTGGGCCGCGGTACCGTCCCCGAGATGTCCTTGGTCGACAATACGTGCCTGACGGCCTACCAGAAAGGTCTGGTGCGCCATGGGTTCGTGCGCGGCGCGGCGGTGCGCGAGATGGCCGAGGGGATCTGCCAGGCGTTTCGCGTCGTGGCGGGCAGCACGGACGCGGAGGCCCGCAGTCTTTCGGGCGGCAATCTGCAGAAATTCGTGATGGGGCGTGAGATCCGGCTCGCTCCGCGGGTCCTGATTGCGGCCAATCCGACCTGGGGGGTGGATGTCGGAGCAGCGACGGCGATCCGGCAGGCGCTGATGGATCTGGCGGGTACTCAACGCACGGGGGTGTTGCTCGTGTCCGAAGACCTCAATGAACTCTTCGAGGTCTGCGACCGGATCGCCGTGCTGTACGAGGGCCGCCTGTCGGCGGCCGTGGCCGTGCCGGACGCGGATCGGGATGAAATCGGCCGTTGGATGGCGGGTCTGTCGGCGATGTCGCACATCCGGGACGAGGGAGGACGTAGTGCGACTATTGCTTGAGCCGAGGCTGCGGCATTCGCGTGTCATGCGTTGGGTCTCGCCTTTGCTGGCGGGCGGGCTGACCTTGATTTTCGGCGCCATCCTGTTTGCCGCCCTCGGCCGGGATCCCCTGGAGTCGCTCTACGAATTTTTCATCAGCCCGATCAACAGCCTCTACGGGGTCAGCACTTGGTTGCTCAAGGTCGCGCCAC
>DATNAI010000045.1:0-5022 GCA_035572875.1 Castellaniella sp.
CTCGGCGGACCGCAAGGTTCTTGCCGGGCTGAGCGCGGCTCGAGCCCTGCACCTGCTGGGGGAATACGCCCGCAGGGACGCTGTGCTCAGAAAGGCCCAGGAGGGCGCCGGGCAGGATTCCCGCCTGCACCAGGCGGTGGACACGGTCACGGCCGAGATGTTCCTGGACCAGGGGCGCGCCGAAGAAGCGCTGGCCCTTCTGGAGCCTTGGCAGGATGCTTCTTCCCGGTTCCTGCACGGGACACGCCTGTTGTTGCGTGCGCACCGCCAGCTCGGCCATGCGCCCCGGGTCTACGCCTTGACCCGGCTGCTGCTGCGTCGCAGCGCCATCGATCCGACACAGGCTCATCAGTTCATCTGCGAATCGGTGGCCGAGCGCATGTCCCAGGTCGACGAGGCCGGCTGGAAGTCGCTCTGGAACGACCTGACGGCAGGGGAGCGGGTCGATCCGGTCGTTGCGCTGGCAGGCGCCGCGGCTCAGGAACGTCTGGGGCATCCTCAGGAGTCGGCACGCATTCTCGAGGCGGCGTTGGGACGGTCGCTGGACGAACGCCTGTTGCGCGTGTATTCGCGCTGTGACGCCACGCAGGCGACGGACCGCCTGGCGCATGCCGAGCTCTGGCTGAGGTCAGCGCCGAACCATCCCGGGCTGCTGGCCGCGCTCGGCCAGCTATGTCTGGCAAGCCAGTTGTGGGGGCAGGGGGAGCACTACCTGAATCGGAGCCTGGCTTTACGCGACGACATGCACATCCACGCATTGCTGGGCAATCTGGATGACGCCATGGGGCGCCACGATCAGGCATTGGTGCACTGGCGGCGCGCCTGCATGGCCGCCGACGTGGCCGCACCTGAAATCCCTCGCCTGTTGCCGGCCGCCGATACGCGCGCAGATCCCCGATTCGGGGCCGCAATGGGATCGGCCTCCGCCGCGTCGGCCTCATCCCCGGTGCCAGAGGCCGCGAGCGGCGCCTACTTGCACGATGCCGCCGAAGATGCTCCCGAGGCGGCGGCCGCGCCCTCAGTGCCGCCTGAACCGCCCGCTGCGAGCGCGGCGGTGCTGGGGGAAGAATATTTCGATACGGCGCCCATTCCGGGCGTCGACATGTCGCAGACCTCAGAGTCCACAGCGCCCGGCGATCCTCCTCGCTGACCGCGCTCCGAATCCGTCGCCCGCCCCGATTTCGTTTACCTTATCGCATCATTCCCGAGGAATTTCATGAGTCTAGATCGTGTGCCGGCCGGCACCAAGCTGCCGGAAGAATTCAATGTCGTGGTCGAAATCCCCATGAACGCAGATCCCGTCAAGTACGAGGTGGACAAGGCCAGCGGCGCCGTGTTCGTGGATCGGTTCATGATGACCGCCATGCATTATCCCTGCAATTACGGCTATATCCCCGAGACGCTGTCCGAGGACGGCGATCCGGTCGACGTACTCGTGATGGCGCCGTTTCCCGTGGCTGTCGGCAGCGTGATCCGGTGCCGCGCATTGGGTGTGATGAACATGGAAGACGAGGCAGGCAAGGATGCCAAGCTGCTGGCGCGTCCGGTGGACAAGCTCTATCCTCCGTATCGCTCGATTGAGTCGACGTCCGATCTGCCGCCCGAGGATCTGGCGCGGATCCAGCATTTCTTCGAGCACTACAAGGACCTCGAAAAAGGCAAGTGGGTCAAGGTCCAGGGCTGGGCGGGGCTTGATGCCGCCCAGCAGGAGATCCTTGCGTCTGCGGAACGGTACGCGAAGGCCCACAAGGCTTGAGGACAGTATCTCGTCCGGCCGGTCTTGAGGACCGAACGGGCCGGATGCTGGTCAGGCCCCACCCATAAATTTTTGTCGCTGCCCCGGTTCAGCGAGCCGGGAGACTTGGAGATGCAAAATGGATGAAACCGTCATTCCCCGCCCCGTTGCACCTTCTCTGGTGGTGCACGGATCCAGCGCCCGGTTCCCGGTGCGCCGTATTTACTGCGTCGGACGAAACTACGCCGATCACGCTCGCGAGATGGGTGACACGGGCCGCGAACGGCCCTTTTTCTTCGCCAAGCCTGCGGACGCAGTCCTCAATGTGGCCGAGGGCTCCGAAGGCCTTCTGGCTTATCCGCCGGTCACGCATGATCTGCACCATGAAGTCGAACTGGTCGTGGCGCTGGGCGCCGGCGGCCACGATCTGACCGTCGAGCAGGCCGCCGCCAGCATCTGGGGTTTTGCAATTGGCCTGGACATGACGCGCCGCGATTTGCAAGCGGAGTCCAAGAAGACGGGTCGCCCGTGGGAGACGGGCAAGGGCTTCGATCATAGCGCGCCCATCGGACCTCTGCATGCGGTCAAGGACACTGGCCTGATGGCGTCTGGCACGATCACTCTGTCGGTGAACGGCGAGGTGCGCCAATCGGGCGACCTTTCCGACATGATCTGGTCGATTCCCGAGGCCATCGCCGACCTGTCGACCTTCTTTACGCTGCAGCCGGGCGACCTGCTCTTCACCGGCACTCCGGCCGGTGTGGGCGCGGTCGTGTCGGGCGACCATCTGGATGCTTCCATCCAGGGGTTGGGCCGCCTGCGTCTCCGTATCGATTGAGCTGATTCCCGGGGGGTCAAGGCTCCCCGGATGCTTTGAGCCAGCTCGGAATCCGCGAATAGTTGCGGAGTCGTGCTTGGGGCACACTGGGTCCATCACTGGAACCCGGAGCCCGGCCATGACTCAGTCGTCCCTTTCATTGTTGCGTGCCCGTCGTTCGGGCGGCGGCGTGCGCGCTTTGCGCCCGCCTGCAGCCGGCCCCGATCGTACTACGTCCCAGCTCGGCCAGGCCATGGTCGAGTACGTCATTGTCGTCGCCCTGGTTGCGGTGGCGGCCATCGCCGTCTACCAGCTCTTCGGCCAGGTGATCCGGTCGCAGACGGCGGCCATGGCGCGCGAGATTGCCGGCGAAGACGGGTCCGAACAGTCCCGAGCCGCCCAGTCGGCGGCAGAATCGGCAGCGGCTCAAACAGCCGCCAAATCGCTGAAGTCTTTTACCGGCAACGCCGCTGCGGGGCAATGAGATGGCGGCGGACAGGGCATTTCCCTGGGCTCGGCACCTCTCTCATGGACCCGGCGCGCAGCAGGGACAGGTCCTGGTTCTGGGCATGCTGCTGGCCGCCGTCCTGGCGTTGGCCTGGTTGCGCTACTTTGCCGTCGGCCAGGTGATCGCCGGCAAGGCGCGTCTGGTGCATGGGCTGGACGCGGCGGCGTACAGCGGTGCGTTGGTGCAGGCCCGAACGCTCAATTTTCTGGCGTACGTGAATCGCGCCCAGCTTGCGCATCAGATCGCCATGGCGCATCTGGTCACGCTGGGTAGCTGGGCGCATTTTGGCGGCACACAGGCCGATCGGCTGTTGCAGGCCAATCCGCCCGCTCACCTGATCGGCATGCTGTTTGGGGCGGACCATGGCCGGGCCTATCTTGCTGCATCCGAAGCCGTCGGGCTGGCCCCGCACGCTGGCGCCGATGGGGGGCCGGGACGGGCGTGGGCCGCGCATGATGCATTCATGCACGGCCATTTGCGCGACTTGTCGCGGGCATTGGTGCGTGGTTTGCCGCAGGCCCGCGAGGCCGCCATGCAGGCCGTGCTGTCGTCCCATTATCCGGAACGTCCTGCGGCGCTCTTTGATCTGCACGTCAAGGACGACGGCTGGAGCAGCCTGGTGCGGACACACCGTCCCGATGCCGCGCTTCTCGAATTCGTGCGGCGCCTGGCGGATTTCTATCCCTATCTTGGTCCGCGCAACCGCACGGTCCGCAACACTTGGGCCGTGGATCCGCGGTGCCCCGGGCTGCGCCATGAACTCCGGCGCCGGGGCGCCACGGACCTGGACGCCAATGGCCGCTGGCAGTCCGGCGACACGCAGTCCTTTCATGCCTTGCGTTCGAACCGCTGGATAGGCTGTTACTACCGCGAATATGCCATGGGCTGGGCATGGATTCCGGCGCAGGGTGGGGCAGTCGCACCAGGCGATTACACGGATGAGCCCCCGGAAAATTTCTCGGAGCAGGATTTCTGGCGTTGGGTCCGGGCGGCGACGCAGTGGGATCTGCTGGATGGCCAGGCCAATCCGCTGGGTAACTCCTATGCCGTTCGGGACCAACAGGACTGGGCTTCCACAGGACTGGCCGCCTACGAAGAGGTGGCGCCCGGCGGGACGGACGATGCCGCCTCGGGCTTTGTGGTGACTCTCACACTGCCAGGGCCGGAAGGCGGGATTCTGCATGCTCGCAGTGCGGCTGAAAGCCACTTCGTGCGGCCCTCTCGGCGTCCGGACGGACTGCGTGAGGTCCCGAACCTGTTTCATCCGTATTGGCATGCCAGGCTCGCCGCCGGCCTGGCCCCCTGACGCGGAGCACACCATGCGGATCGATCGTTCGCGCCAGAATCGCGCAGTTCCTGTCAGGCAGGGTGGCTGGCAAAACGGACAGGCTGTGATCGAGGGGCTGGTCGTGGCTGGCGTGCTGGGCAGCCTGGTGGCTGGCGGCATATGGTTGGGCGGATTACAGGATGTGGGGCTGCAGCTTCAGCATGCCAGTCGGCGGGTGGCCTTTGGCCACGCTCATCAGGGATTGCAGCCGGATGATTTGTGGACCGGTGTGGACGGATATCTGGCATCGCCTGGACACGAATGGCGCACACGCCGGGGGGACAGTCTGGTTCATCAGGGGGATCGGGGTCCGGCCACCGGTGATGACAAGCTGTCCGTCCATGCGGCCCTGGAATCTCTGATGCTGCAGCCTTCGCGCCAGCCTGGCGATGACGTCGCAGCAGCGGCGCAGTGGCGGACCGAGTTGCGACTGGGGAATGCTCGCGTCTGGCGCGCAGGTGTCAGCGTCAGCACGGGCTCCGGACGGCATGCCGGGGGCGCGCTGCATGATTTTGACCGTGCCGGACTGGATCTGCACCGCGCAACCGCGATCCTCGCGGGCAGTGGCGCTGCTCGCGACGACGCGACCGTTCAGCAGACTTTGGCGAACAGTACGCAGGCCTGGGGACGGTTAA
>DATNAI010000046.1:0-5043 GCA_035572875.1 Castellaniella sp.
TCAGGCCCAGGTGCAATATGCTCGGGTGCAGCTTGATTACACGCGCATCGTGTCGCCGCTGACGGGGCGCACCGGCGCCCTGCAGGTGGATCCGGGCAATCTCGTGCATGCCGCGGACGCCGGCGGTCTGGTGGTCATCAATCAGATGGATCCCATCGCGGTGAACTTCACCGTTCCCGATACCGCATTTTCCGAAGTCCAGGCCGCTTCGCAGCCTGCGGCAGCTCCGAGCGGCGCGGGCGGCAAGAACCCGGCAGCCTCCCAAATCCGGCCATTGGCCGTCGAAGTCTATGCCCAGGGCACGACAGACCTTTTGGGCAGCGGCACCCTGGTGCTGGTCGACAACCAGATCGACAGCGCCAGCGGCACGCTGCGCCTGAAGGCCCGGCTGGACAATCCCGCATATAGGCTCTGGCCGGGGCAGACCGTGGATGTGCGCCTGATCCTGGGTGACAGAAAGGGTGCGTTGATCGTGCCGGATGCAGCCGTCCAGCGCGGTGCGGATGACCTTTACGTATACGTGGTCCAGGCCGACAATACGGTGCGGGTGCAGCCCGTCTCCGTGCTGGTGTCCCAGGATGGCCTGTCTGTGATTTCCAAAGGCTTGTCGGCCGGACAGCGTGTCGTGGTTGATGGCCAGTACAAGCTGCGGCCGGGCCTGAAGATCGCTGAGGCTCCCGCCGAACCCGCCCGATCGGGGACAGCGCTTTGAGTATCTCCACGCATTTCATCCGGCGCCCCATCGGGACATCGCTGCTGGCGCTGGCGCTGTTCCTGGTGGGAGCGGCAGTCTTCAATCTGCTGCCGGTGGCGCCCTTGCCCCAGGTCGATTTTCCGACCATCCAGGTGACCGCCAAGCTGCCCGGCGCCAATCCGGAGACCATGGCAACCAGCGTGGCGCAGCCCCTGGAGCGCCAGTTCTCCACTATCCCGGGGCTGGTACAAATGAGTTCCCAGAACGCCCTGGGAGATTCGCGCATCACGCTGCAGTTCGACCTGGGCCGCGATATCGATGGCGCGGCGCTGGACGTGCAGACGGCCATCAACGCAGCGGCCCGGCAACTGCCCGCCAACCTGCCCAGCCCGCCGACCTTCCGCAAGATCAACCCGGCGGACTTTTCCATCCTGATTCTGTCGGTGCAGTCCGATGTGCTGCCCATTACGGTGGTCAATGACTATGCCGACAACATCCTCGCGCAGCAACTCTCGCGCGTGCAGGGCGTGGGCCAGGTCAATATTTTCGGCCAGCAGAAGCCCGCCATCCGCATTCAGGTCGACCCGCGCAAGATCGCGGCGCTGGGGCTGGACCTGGAATCCATCCGCGGGGTGATCGCGAACATGACGGTCAGCCAGCCCAAGGGCACCATCGACGGCCCGCGGCAAAGCTACACGATTTATACCAATGACCAGATCGTGGACGCCGGCCCCTGGAACGACGCCATCATCGCCTGGCGCAAGGGCGCTCCTGTCCGTGTGCGGGACATCGGGCAGGCTGTGGCCGGCCCGGAGGACGCCAAGCAGGCCGCCTGGGCGTTTGCGGGGGCCGGCGCGGATGCTTCGGACCGGGTGATCGGCGGCCGGTCGCTGGTGGTGGGGGTGACCAAGGAGCCCGGTGCCAACGTGATCGACACGGTCGCGCGTATCCGCGCGGACCTTCCGGGCATCATGGCCTCCATGCCGGCCAGCGTTCATGTCAGCACGCTGATCGATCGTACGCAGAACATCCAGGCTTCGGTGCACGAGGTCGAATTCACCCTGCTGTTGTCCATTGCCCTGGTGGTGGGCGTGATCTTCATGTTCCTGCGCAATGTCGCAGGGACACTGATCGCCAGCGTGACGGTGCCGCTCGCGCTGATGGGGACCTTCGCTCTGATGTACGTGGTGGGCTACAGCCTGGACAACCTCTCGCTGATGGCGCTCACGATTTCGGTGGGGTTCATCGTCGACGACGCGGTCGTCATGCTCGAGAACATCTGGCGGCACATCGAAGAAGGCATGAAGCCCCTGGAGGCGGCCCTGAAGGGCTCCGAGGAAATCGGCTTCACCATTGTGTCCATTTCCGTGTCGCTCATGGCGGTCTTCATTCCCCTGTTGCTCATGGGCGGGATCGTCGGCCGGCTGTTCCGTGAATTCGCCGTCACGGTCGTCATGACCATCATGATCTCCGTGGTCGTGACGCTGACGCTGACCCCGATGCTGTGCTCCCGGTTCCTGCGAGATCTGCAGCACGTGCGGCATGGCCGGGTGTATCGCGGCTTCGAGCGCGGCTTCGAGCTGCTGCTCGCCGGTTACCGCCGGGGCCTGGACGTGGTGCTGAACCACTCGTTCATCACGCTGCTGGTGTTCCTGGCGACGGTTGCGGCCTCAGCCGTGCTGTTCATCGTGATTCCCAAGGGCTTCTTTCCGCAGCAGGATACCGGGGCCATCTTCGGGATCGCGGAATCCTCGCAGGACAGTTCCTTTGACGCCATGAACCAGCGCATGATGGCGCTGGCGGACGTTCTGCGCCAGGATCCGGACGTGGCGGCGTTCGGGATGACCAGCAATGCGCCAACTTTCAACAACGGGCGCTATTTCATCAGCCTGCGCCCGCGTGAGCAGGGCCGCAAGGCCTCGGCCGATCAGGTCATCCGCCGCCTGCGTCCCAAACTGGAAAAGGTTCCCGGCGTGCGCCTGTTCATGCAGGCCGGCCAGGACATCAACGTGGGCGGCCGGCTGTCGCGCACCCAGTACCAGTACACGCTCACCAGCCCGGACCTGGACGAACTCAACGTCTGGGCGCCGCGCCTGCTGGAGCGGTTTCATACGCTGGCGCCGCTCACGGACCTGGCGACCGACCAGCAGAACCGGGCCAATACCGCGGTCGTCACGATCGATCGCGCGCGGGCGGCCATGTTCGGCATCACGCCGGCCATGATAGACGGGACCATCTATGATGCGCTGGGCCAGCGCCAGGTGGCGCAGTATTTCACCCAGGTCAACAGCTATAACGTCGTGCTGGAGATCACGCCCCAATGGCAGCAGCAGCCCGACGTGTTCTCGCATCTGTACATCACGTCGCCCCTGACCGGCGAGCAGGTGCCGCTCTCCAGCCTGGTGAAGGTCGATACCTCGAAACCCGGGTACCTGTCGATCAACCACCAGGGGCAGTTCCCGGCCGTGACGATTTCGTTCAATCTGTCACCCGGTTATGCCCTGGGACAGGCGGTGGATGCCATCAACAAGGCCGAGGCCTCCATGGCGGTGCCCCTGTCGATCCACGGGTCATTCCAGGGCACGGCCCAGGCGTTCCAGGAATCGCTGGCGACGCAGCCCTACCTGATTGCGGCGGCGCTGGTCGCGGTCTACATCGTGCTGGGCCTGCTCTACGAGAGCTACATCCATCCCCTGACCATTCTGTCCACGCTGCCGGCGGCAGGAGTTGGCGCGCTGCTGATCCTGATGGCGAGCGGATTCGACCTGAGCGTGATCGCGCTCATCGGCATCCTGCTGCTCATCGGCATTGTGAAGAAGAATGGCATCCTGCTCATCGATTTTGCCATCGTGGCCGAGCGGGAGCAGGGCCTGTCGCCGCGCGACGCCATCTACCAGGCTTGCCTGTTGCGATTCCGCCCCATCCTGATGACGACGCTGTGCGCCCTGTTCGCCGGCGTGCCGCTCATGCTGGGCAGCGGAGCGGGCTCGGAACTGCGCCAGCCGCTGGGCTACACCATGGTGGGCGGACTCATCCTGTCGCAGGTACTTACGCTGTTCACCACGCCGGTGGTCTATCTGTATCTGGATCGCCTGCACCATCACTACATGCGCGGCCGGGCCCTGAGACAGGCTCGCAAGCTGCGGCGGTTGAGGGCAGTGCAACGTTCCCTCTGAGAGCCGGGCGGCTACGGCCGCCGCCGCGGTCGCACCCGCTCGCAGCGGCATCGACCCGCCGCCCGGGCCGCGCCTTCGGCCGAAACCCTCAGTCCCGCGCCACGGCCGTCAGGCCCGCCACCAGTTGGTCGATGAAGAAGGTGTACAGCACCGCAATCGGGATGCTCGCGATCAGCGCGCCGGCGAGCAGGGGACCCCAGTGGAAGACGTCGCCGCGGATCAATTCGGTTGGTACCGCGATGCTGATGGTCTTGTCGGCCGAGCGGGTCACGAACGCAAGCGCGTAGATGAATTCGCTGGTGGACAGGGTAAAGGCGAACACGATGACCGTCAGGATCCCGGGGACGGCCAGCGGCAGCACGACATGCAGGAAGGCGCTGAAGCGGTTGTGGCCATCGATCATGGCCTGTTCTTCAATGTCGCGCGGGATGCCCTTGAAGAAACCCATGAGCAGCCAGGTACAGAACGGCACGGTAAAGGTCGGGTAGGCCACGATGAGCGCGGTCATGGAGTTCTGCAGCCCCAGGAAGGCGATGACCTTGGAGAACGGGATGAACAGCAGGGTGGGTGGGATCAGGTATGTCAGGAAGATGCCGATCCCCAGCGTTTCCCCCCAGCCGCCGGCAATCCTGGCCAGCCCATAGGCGGCCGGCACCGAGAGCACCAGCGTGATCAGAACGACGGCGACTCCCACGTAGACGGTATTCAGCAGCCATTGGACGTACTGCGTCTGCTCGAACAGCAGGCGCAGGTTGTCCAGGGTTGGCAGATGATGGAACCAGAAGGGGTTGACGGAGGGTGTGAAGATATCGGCCTGGGTCTTGAAGGCCGTGATGAGCATCACGTAGAAAGGCAGCGCCGAGAAGATCACGAACAGCAGCGTCCCGATGTAGACGGCACTCTTGCGGCCCAGATGGAGAGAAGGTTGAGTCGCGGCGGTGGGTGTGGATGGCACGGTCAGATCTCCCGGCGGCGGATCAGGGACAGGATCAGGATGGATATGGCGGCCAGCACCGGCAGCAGGAAGAGTGCCGTGGCCGCACCGCGGCCCAATGCGCCGCCCTGCACGCCGGTGAAGAAGGCGAGTGACGGCAGCACCTGGGTGGCGTTGGCGGGTCCGCCTCGCGTCAGGATGAAGACCGTGATGATGTCGGAGAATACGAACACGAACGT
>DATNAI010000047.1:0-4565 GCA_035572875.1 Castellaniella sp.
TCTTCCTTCGTAAAGCGGTCGACCTTCCCGGCCTGGACGAGCATCTGACCGATGGCCGTGTTGCCCTTTCGGAACAGGTTGAACAGGCTGTCGCTGAGCCCCATCTGCTGCGCAGCAAGGCGCTGGTCAGACACGGAACCGTCGCGCGCACGGATCTGCTGAAGCACGCTGATACGCGCCTGCAGATACTGCTCCGCAGTCATGGTCTGAACGTTGCCTTGGCCGCCCCGCGCAAAGAACTCCTGCACGCCGGGCGCAAGCAGGCCGCGGCGCATCATCGCCACGGCATTCTGCGATTCGGTCAGCTGCGCGTTCATGTCAGAGGCCGACGCCCCGACCATACGGGCGGCTGTCTGCCATGCCTGCAAGCGCCTGATGCCGACGTCGAGCGCCTGGCTCGTGAAGCCGACGCCGCGGGCGGCGCCCACCATATTGGTCGTGAACGACTTGATGCCGGCAGCCCCCGCCAACGCACCGACGAACATGATCGCTTCGTTGCGCAGCTTCGAGAAGAACACGGCCGCCTGCTTGCCGGCCGCCTCCATGTCCTTGCCGGCCTTCAGCGCCGACTCCTTGGTCTTCTTGATGCCCTTGTTGGCTTCTCGTTCGCCCTGCTCGAACTTGGACTTATCCAGGCCGAGGGTTACCACCAGCGCATCGATGACGGTAGCAGGCATTATTCTCTCGGCTTCAAGTTGTCGTTGTGGCGATCGATCGCGATGATCTCGATCAGGTCGTAGATGTCCTGCACGCCCAGCACGGTCTGGGTTTCAACCAGCGTTGCGTAATGTGTGGACACCACCATGCCTATCGTCTTTGGGACGTTGACGTATTCGATGACCCTTGAGTCTTGGCGTCCCCCGGGCCCGAGGTCGACTGGACGCCTTTCATAAAAGGCTCGACGTGCAGCTTCAGGGTCTCGCGCCGCAGGCGGATGAGCGTGGACACCTCCTCGATGTCGTCGGCAATGAGCGCGCGCGTCACAGACGGGCTGGGCTGGATCTGCACGCAGCCCATCATTTCGTCCAGCAGCGGTTCGGCGGCCTCGAACGGAATGCGTGTCAGCGCCTGGATGCCAAGCGTGGCGAGTCCCGCCATTCCCGCCTGCGAAATGCCATCAGGTATCTCCACGCCGGCATTCATGGCTGCAAACAGAAGGCGCCCAGCCCACTTTTCCGCGTGCCAGGCATCCATCTCGGTGATGACAAAGATCTTCCCTTTGTCGCGGTTTTCGTCATCAATCGTGACGGTCAAAGTCTTGCGCATGCTGGTCTCCATGCGTCTCCCTGAAGTGTCAGCGCGGCCAGCCGGATGAGGAGACGGGGCATCCGGTTTTCGGCTTCCCTAGGCCGCGCCAACTCGTTACACAGGCGAGGCGGTGACCGACTCGAACGTGATCTGGTACTTCCGGGGCTGCAGGATCTTCTTGCCGGCCGGCATGGGCGATGCCCCCGTGAGCGCCCCCTTGGTGCAGGCGTACTTCTGGCCGGTACCGGGAATCGTGATCGTCAGATTCGCGAAGAACACTTCCCGCGCCGTGTCCTGCACGGTCTTCCAGGTATCGAAGATGGCGAGAGACGCTGAATCAGCCTGCAGGGTGATGTCGATTTCCGTGGGGTACGGCGTGAAGCCGGCAGAGAGCCTGCCATCCACGCCCATCACGGCCTCGACTGGCTTCACGTCGTTGGCTGCGAAGGCATCGTCAGTGGCGTATCCCTGGAGTTGCTGGGGGGACGGAAAAATCCCGGCTACCGCGAGCATCAGGACCGAATTTGCAGAGGTAAGAGTGGCCATGTCCGATGCTCCTTACTGAATTTCAATCGAGGCGAGGTTGATTTTCTGAACCGCGCCGCCATCCATGTACCAGAAGGAAATCGGCGGGCTTTGCCGGGCAGAACGCACTTGGGCCGTGGCTGCCTTGATCTGCAGATACCAGCCGCGCGTGGAGAGCACGTTGTCGATCTGGATGCCGGCCGCGCCGTTCACTTCCGCAACCTGGGCGGCCGACAGAGGAACACCGGGACGGATGGCGCCGAAATTCAGCGCATCGTTGATGGGGTCCATGCAGGCCGCATCGATGAGCGCGTAGCCCGCGGGGTTGTAGGGAACGGAGGGCGTATTGGCGAAGAGCTCCATCACGGCGAGCTGCAGGGCGTTGTTCAGCCAAATCTGGTTGACGTACGGATCGATCCAGTCGTACTGCCCAGAGATCTGTCCCGGGTACAGCCAGATGAACTCGTCATTGGCCGTGGCATACGAGCCGTAGAAGTTGTAGCCATTGGCAATCAGCGTGGCGCCAGTGGTCTGATCCGTGACCGACGGCGTGAGCCCCGCCTGGGACTTGAAGGCCAGCGTGATCCGAGCGTTCGTACGGGTGAAGTCGATGCTCGCGATGGCGCCCATGATGAAGGCCGCATGCAGCATGCTCTGGTAGACAGGAATCGAGCCAGACGATTGTGAGGCTTTGAGCAACGCCCCCCAGCAGGTCGTGCTGTTTTGCACGATGGCCTGCGGATCGTTGTCCCACCCAACGTAGGCATACCGATTGTTCTGAGTGTTGACCCAATCGGAGAACGCCATCTTGTCGGTTGCGGCCGACGGCTCCCAGGTCGTCATGAAGGTCGCCCAGTTCTGGGTGACCTGCGTGATCGCCTGCATGTTGGTCGCGGCAACGCCAGCCACAGCACCTTGCGACAGCACGGCGCCGTCAGCCTGGTCGAGCTTCAGGCCGGCCGCGAGCGTCCCGGTGGCAAAGGTGATCGTGGAGCTCGCGCCAGTGGTGGTCGATCCAATGACGAAAGCGAACCGCAGCGAATCGTAGGTGACCGTCGGGCCGCTGGTGAAGCCCGCGGCGATGATGGTGGCCGCGTTCGAGAAGCTGGTAGCCGCCGAAAGAGAGATCGTCGTGGAGGTCTTGACCGTTCCATCCACGGTAACGATCAACGTGCCCGAGAGCGCCTTCAGTTGCGTGAGCGTCATCGCCGCAAGCGACCCACCGCGCAGATAGGCGCCCACGTTCGCTGACGGGAACTGCGCGAACAACAACTGTCCGGGCGTTTTCGTCTTGTTCGTGAAGCCGCCAAAGTAGACGTTCGCGATCTGAGCCTCGGTTGCGGTCGGGCCAAACCAGTTGCCCACATCGGTTGCGCTGGAAAAGCCCTGCACGGTACCGATGGGGATGGAGGTGTCCTCGGTGAGGACCAGACCAGAGAGGTCAAGCGCGGAGCCGCCTCCGCTCAATACGCCAGGGTTGACCTGGACAATGGCCGATGCAGGAATGCTCATGGAGTAGGCTCCGTGTGGAAATGAAAAAGCCGCTCGATAGCGGCTCAGAAACAAGAAACCCGGCGCGGGGACGGGTCAGTGGATGGTGATCTATGCGGGTGGATACGCGGCGTCGACGGCCACCATCTGGACGGTGGCCCCAGACATGGAGTCTTGCGCTACCGAGACGGTCGGATTGGCCTGCAAAGACGCTTCGAACGTCCAGCGCTCCAGGTACTGCTCTTCGCCGGTCACAAGCGGCATCTGCTGAGCATCGCTTGCGTAGAGGGGCTTCACGCCGGCGGCCATTTGATCGAACGCATAGCCGTCTCGCAGCAAGGCGGTGATGGCTTGCGCCCGGTCCGCCGCGCCGGCGCCGTAGCAGTCCACCTGAAAATCGAATTGCGTGGAGCGCTGCACGTTCCGGTTTGTCGTCGTGTACGAATCCACGCTCACGGCCAGGGCGGCCTTGCGGATCGGAGTCACGTAGATGACATCGCCAACTGGCATGGAGACTCGATTGGCCTGGCCACGAATGACCTGACAATCCACGATGGCTGCGATGAAGTCCGCCAGAGCGTTGAATACGGTCTGCTGCGGGATATCCGGAACGACGGCTGTCATGGATGACTATCCAGTTGCATCGTGACGCCCACCTTGCACCAGGTTGGCCAGCGCTCGAGCACGGCCGTCACGAGATAGGTGAATCCGTTGAATACCAGCAGATCGCCGCCCTTGCCCAGCACTCGAAAAACGCCTTCGAAATTGCCGCTCAAGTACACAGCCTGCTTCACGCCCTGGATGTTCATGCGCTCCAGCAGTCGCAGGTCGGTGGACGACAACGGCTGCACCTGGCCCGTGGTCGAGATCGTGGTGTAGGACGGCACCTGGTTGTGGTTCGCATCCACCGTGAATCCCGTGGACTGCTTTACCACTACCGGGATCATTGGGTTCACGGCGCTCACGTAACCCGAGGCGAGTCCATGCAGGTTCACTTGGTCACCTCGGAATCAACGGAGTCAAGCAGATGGCCCGTCCAGATGAGCGGTTTCGTCTGGGTGGACGTCACATCAGGCACGGTGCCGGCGGCGATATCCGCGCGCGCCTGCCGCACATCGGCAAACGTGATGTCCTCGGGATGCCCCTGAAATCGCTCGCGAAGCAGGAGCGTCACGGGAGAGAGTGCAGGCTCATCGGTCTTGCGGATGGATGCCTGTAGCTGCCCCTTGATGCCCTCGCCCATCCGGCCCAGCGCCACCGATGCGTCGTAATCGGCAGCCTGCAGGACCTTCGCGAGCTTC
>DATNAI010000048.1:0-2362 GCA_035572875.1 Castellaniella sp.
GACTGCGCCATTCGATCAGGCTGTCGAGCAGCAGCGGATAACGGGTCAGGTACTGCGAGGCCCAGGGGCTGGCGCTGACGATGCGGGCGATCCGGGCCAGGGTCTCGGGATATTCGGCCAGCAACGCCAGATAGGCGCTGCGCTGGGCGATGTGTTCGACCAGGTTGAGCAGACGCTGCAGGGTTTCGGCGGGGGCGGCGGTGCGCATGGCCGCCTGGAGCAGGCCGGGCATGAGCGCGTGAACGCGCTTTTGACTGGTGAGCGGCAGGCTGAGAACGCGATGGCTATCCAGCAGCGTGTCGATGCGCGCTTGCAGCTCGGTGGCCTGGACATCCGACAGCGGCGCGGGACCCGCTGGTTGCGAGGCGGCGCTGTGCGGGGATTCTTCTTCGCCACCCATGCCGGCAATGCGAAAGGCGTCCCGGAAGCATTGGGCCACGAAGGCGCGGTGGCGTTCCAGATCCGCCGAAAACGAGGCCGTGTCGGTGTAGCCCATGGCCTGCGCCAGAATGGCCACTCCATCCGCAGTGCGCGGCAGCAGATGGGTCTGTTCGTCCTCCCGATATTGCAGGCGGTGTTCGAGCCGGCGCAGGAAGATGTAGGCAGCCTCCAGTCCATTGGCCTCGGCCTCGCCCAGGATGCCGGCACCGCGCTGCCGATGCAGAGCGGCGAGCAGGTTGCGCTGTTGCAGCGACGGCTGGCGACCTCCCCGGATGAGCTGGTTGAGCTGGATGACGAATTCGATCTCGCGAATGCCGCCTTCCCCCAGCTTGATGTTGTGACGCGTGTCGACCCCATTGCGGGCCAGCGCCCGGCGCTGCCAGTCCGTGCGAATGCGTTCGCGCAGCCCGCGCAAAGCCGCCAGCGCGTCGAAGTCGAAATATTTGCGGTACACGAAGGGAACGCGCAGCGACTCGATCTCATGGGCCAGCGTATCGAAGCAGGCCGTATCGAACAGCGGGCAGGGGATGAGCCGTGCTTTCAGCCAGGCATAGCGTTCCCATTCCCGGCCCTGGGCCACCAGGTAGTTCTCCAGCGCCGCCAGACTCCACGCCAGCGGGCCGCTGTCGCCGTCCGGCCGCAGCCGCAGGTCGGTCCGGAAGACATAGCCGTTGGCGTCCTGCTCGGACAGCAGGGTGGACAGCAGCCGGCAGACCTTGCCGTAGAACTCGTGGTAGCTGATGCGCCGCCGCCCGTCCGTTTCGCCTTCCTCCTCGTACAGCATGATGAGGTCGATGTCCGACGAAACATTCAACTCCTTTCCGCCCAGCTTCCCCATGCCCAGGATCAGCATGTCTTGCGGCGCGCCGGTATCCGGGTGGCGCGGCGTTCCGTGGACTTCCGATAGCGCATGCATCGCACAGGCGTAGGCCTGGCCGATCGCCAGATCGGCAAGCTGCGTCATGGCGGTCACGACTTCCTGCAGTGAGGCCAGCCCGGCGATGTCGCGTACCATGAGCGTGGCAAACACCCGCCCTCGCACCCTGCGCAGGGCGGCCTTCAGCACATCGGGGGGAATCGGCTGGTCGCCGTCCGCCGGGGTCAGCTCCTGATACCAGTCCAGCAAGGTCCTGCGCGTGACGGCCTGCGCGGCATCGGCCACCAGCCGGCCCTCCTGCTCGGGATGGGCCAGCAGGAACCGGCGCAGCACCCCGGACCACTGCAGGGCCGGCTTTAATATAATGGCGTCAGACATGGGAACTGCCCGTGATTCAATTGGGCGGGCCGGCGCGGGCCGAACTCGCAAGGGGTTCTAACATACTTCAAACAACGGCATGCGCCAATTGATTTCAAGCCGTTTTGCCCCCTGGGTTCGCGGGCTCCTGGTCCTTGTGGCCTGCCTGTATTTCGGGCTGGGTCTCGGATTGCTGACACTGCGTTATGCCGTTTTGCCGCAGGTCGATCACTGGCGTCCGCAGATTGCGCAGCGCGTGGCCGAGGCGCTGGGCGTACAGGTCGAGCTCGGGCCGCTGCATGCCGAATGGCACGGTTGGGATCCCGCCCTCAGCGTGCAGGGGCTCCGCTTGCGCGATGCGCGCGGCAACGAACTCCTGAGCGTGCCGGCCGTGCAGGCCCGCCTGAACTGGCGGGCCCTGTTGCCCGGTCACCAGGGACTGTTGAGACTTCAGGCCAGCGGGATGGCGCTGGATGTCTCCCGGCTGCCGGACGGCCGGGTGAGCCTCCTGGGACTGTCGTTCACGCCGGGCGGCGAAGCGCCAGCCGCCGTGCCGCCCTGGTTGCAGTGGGTGCTGTCCCAACCGTTGATTGCTTTTCGCGACGTGACGCTGCATTGGCGCGACGGGGATGCGCCTGTTCTGTCATTTGATCAGCTCAATGCCGTCTGGCGGCATGACACGGCCAG
>DATNAI010000049.1:0-3366 GCA_035572875.1 Castellaniella sp.
GGGGGTTGACCCGCGCCCCCTCGATGTCCGCGAAGTCCGCAGCGTCAAGAGGTTTGGAGTGGCATATGCTTATGTTACTACGCGCGGTCGGTCAGCCAAAGAACCAATAACACACGCCAATCGAGGCCAGGACTCCGGCCAGATCAGCCAGCAGGGCACAGCCCACGGTGTGGCGCACGCGCTGCACACCCACGGCCCCGAAATAGACGGCCAGCACGTAGAACGTGGTTTCCGTACTGCCCTGCACGGTGGCGGCCAGCAGCGCGGGGAAGCTGTCCGCACCGTAGTGCTGCATGGTCTCTATCATCAGGGCGCGCGCGGCGCTGCCGGAAAACGGTTTCACCAGCGCGGTGGGCAGCGCATCGACGAAACGCGGATCGAGCCCCATGGCATGCACGCCCCAGCGAACGCCGTCCAGCAGGACGTCCAGCGCACCCGAGGCGCGCAGCACCCCCACCGCGCAGAGCATCGCCACCAGGTACGGCAGCAGGCCCTTGCAGACCTCGAAGCCGTCCTTGGCGCCCTCGATGAAGCTTTCATAGACGGGGACACGCCGCACGGCCCCGGCGATCAGAAACGCCACGATGATGGCAAATAGCACCAGATTGCCCAGCAGCGAGGACAGCGCCGCCACGGCGGTGGCGCCCATCGAGGCGAGCAGCGCCATGAATCCGCCCAGCAGCAGCGCGCCGCCGCCCAGCCAGGCCATGACGACGGGATCATGCAACCTGAGGCGCTGCATGAAGGCCACCGAGAGCAGCCCGACCAGGGTGGAGGCCGAGGTGGCCAGCAAAATGGGCAGGAAGACCAGTGTGGGGTCGGCGGCTCCTTGTTGTGCCCGGTACATGAAGATCGTCACGGGCAGCAGGGTGAGGGACGACGAATTCAGTACCAGGAACAGGATCTGCGCGTTGGTGGCTGTGTTCGGGTCGGGATTCAGTGTCTGCAGCTCGCGCATGGCGCGCAGCCCGATGGGCGTGGCCGCGTTGTCCAGGCCCAGTGCGTTGGCCGCAAAATTCAGCGTGATCAGACCCAGTGCCGGATGCCCTGCCGGGACTCCCGGCATCAACCGCCGGAAAAGCGGCCCCAGCAGTCGCGCCAGCGCGCTCACCAGGCCCGCCGACTCCGCGATGCGCAAAATGCCCATCCAGAGCGTCAGCGTGCCGAACAGCAGCAGCATGATCTTGACCGACAGATCGGCCATGTCGAACAGGCTGGCGATCAGCCGGGCGAAGACGTCCGGATCGCCCAGTACCCACCACTGGAACAGCGCCGCAACGGCCGACACCAGGAAAAACCCGAGCCAAAGCGTGTTCAGCATGGGCGGAGCGCGGCAGGCACAGCGCGCGGCGGACGGGGGCCGTTCCGGTTAAGCATTCACCAGCACGCTCTCGTCCACGTCGCCGATATCCGTGCGGCCGCAGAAGGCCATGGTGATGTCCAGTTCCTTGGCGATCAGTTCCAGGCATCGAGCGACGCCGGCCTCGCCATAGGCTCCGAGTCCATACAGGAATGCGCGGCCGATCAGCGTACCGCGTGCCCCCAACGCCACCGCGCGCAGCACGTCCTGGCCGCTGCGAATGCCGCCGTCCATCCAGACTTCGATCCGGTCGCCCACTGCCTCCGCGATGGCCGGCAACGCCGCAATCGACGAAGGCGCACCGTCCAGTTGGCGGCCGCCGTGGTTCGAGACGATCAGCGCGTCCGCGCCCGCGTCCACCGCCAGCCGGGCGTCCTGGGCATCCAGGATGCCTTTGACGATGATCTTGCCGCCCCAGCGTTCCTTGATCCAAGTCAGATCGCTCCAGCTCAGCGTCGGATCGAATTGCTCCGCCGTCCAGGCGGCGAGCGAACTCATGTCCGAGACCCCGCGCGCGTGTCCGACGATATTGCCGAAGCTGCGCCGCTGTGTGCGCAGCATTTGCAGGCACCATTCGGGCTTGGTCGCCAGGTTCAGCAGGTTCAGCAGGGTGGGCCGCGGCGGCGTGGACAGGCCGTTCCGGATGTCCTTGTGGCGCTGGCCCATGACCTGCAGGTCCAGCGTCACCATCAGCGCCGAGCAGTGGGCCGCGCGGGCGCGGTCGATCAGCCGCCCGATGAAATCGCGGTCGCGCATCACATAGAGCTGAAACCAGAAGGGCTGCGTCGTATGTGCCGCCACGTCCTCGATCGAGCAGATGCTCATGGTCGATAGCGTGAAGGGCACACCAAAGCGTTCGGCCGCCCGGGCCGCGAGGATTTCCCCGTCGGCGTGCTGCATGCCCGTCAGCCCCGTGGGCGCCAGGGCCACCGGCATGGCCACGTCGCGCCCGAGCATCTGTGCGCGCACGCTGCGCTGCGAGATGTCCACCGCCACCCGCTGGCGGAACTTCAGCCGTTGCAGATCGGCTTCGTTGGCCCGGTAGGTGGATTCCGTCCATGAGCCCGAGTCGGCATAGTCGTAGAACATGCGCGGCACGCGCCAGCGCGCCACCTGGCGCAGGTCCTCGATACAGGTAATTCTGGAAAGCGGTGTGAGAAAGGGGCACATGGGCGGCGATGTTCAGCAGACGGAGGGTGAAAAGGACCGCTTCCATCCCGCGTTCTTCAGTGTGCGGACGAAGGGGTCCTGAAACTCTTGGTAGTATAGGCATAAAGCCGCGTAGAATCGGTGCCGTCCGGTGGCCCGATCCGTGCCTAGGGTAAGTCCTGAAGCCGGCGGCGGGGAGCTCGTAGCGTGTTGTGGCTTTGCAACGTATTGCGGACAAACTGGGCCCTTTCCCCAAGCCGCCATGGCGTCCGGTCCGATTTTTTGATGCAATACCTACAACTTCCCTTCGCGGAGTTGGAAGAGCAGCAGCAAAGGATGTTGTTGGCCTGCTCTGATTCACATAAATCTACGGAGATTTCTTACATGAAAAAGACTCTGCTCGCTGCTGCTCTGCTGGCCGGTTTCGCCACCGCCGGCGTTGCTCAAGCAGAAACGTCCGTGACGCTGTACGGTATCCTGGATACCGGCTACGGCTACCAGAATTTCAAAGACAGCCACGGTGCTACCGACTTCCGTGCCCGTTCCTCCGGCCTGCGTAGCGGTTTCGTCAACGGCAACCGCTGGGGTCTGAAGGGTGCTGAGGATCTCGGCAACGGGCTGCGCGCCATCTTCCAATTGGAAAACGGCTTCAACATCGGCACCGGCTCTCTTGACGGTAACAACATGTTCAACCGCCAGGCCTTCGTGGGCCTGTCCAGCGACAACTGGGGTTCTCTGACCCTGGGCCGCCAATACTCCGCCGGCGTCGACACCTTCACGGGTGACGAAGGCAACGGTCTGGGTGACTTCGATAAGATCTTCGGCGCTGTCGGCTTGGGCAGTGGCACTCGCGTCAA
>DATNAI010000050.1:0-11653 GCA_035572875.1 Castellaniella sp.
ACGCTGGCCGAGAAGCTGCGCGCCGGTGGCGCCGGGATTCCGGCCTTCTTCACTGCAACCGGCGTGGGGACCGTAGTGGCCGAGGGCAAGGAAACTCGCGAATTCGACGGCCGCGCCTACCTGATGGAACGCTCCATTGTGCCGGACGTGTCACTGGTCAAGGCCTGGAAGGCCGATCGCAGCGGCAACCTGCAGTTTCGCCGCACGGCCCGCAACTTCAACCCGAACGTCGCGATGGCGGGCAAGATCACCATCGTCGAAGTCGAGGAAATCGTCCCCACAGGCAGCTTCGATCCCGATGAGGTGCATCTGCCCGGCATTTTCGTGCATCGCATCGTACTCAATGCGCATCCCGAAAAGCGCATCGAACAACGCACTATCCGCAACGCATAAGGAGCACCACGATGGCATGGGATCGTGAACAGATGGCTGCGCGCGCAGCCAAGGAACTGAAAGACGGTTTTTATGTAAATCTGGGGATCGGACTGCCGACCATGGTGGCCAACTATGTCCCCAAGGGTATCGAGGTCTGGCTCCAGTCGGAAAACGGTCTGCTGGGTATCGGGCCGTTTCCCACCGATGACCAGGTCGACGCGGACCTGATCAATGCAGGCAAGCAGACGGTCACGACGCTCCCGGGTTCGTCGATCTTTGCGTCGGCGGATTCGTTTGCCATGATTCGCGGCGGAAAGATCAACATCGCCATCCTGGGGGCCATGCAGGTCTCCGAGAAGGGCGACCTGGCCAACTGGATGATTCCGGGGAAGAAGGTCAAGGGCATGGGCGGCGCCATGGATTTGGTCGCAGGCGTGGGCAAGGTCGTCGTGCTCATGGAGCACGTGGCACGCGCCAGGGATGGGTCCGAAAGCCTGAAGCTGCTCCCGGAATGCACTTTGCCGCTGACCGGCGTGGGCGTCGTGGATCTGGTCATCACTGACCTGGGTGTGATGGAAGTCACCCCCGATGGGCTGCGCCTGACCGAACTCGCCCCGGGCGTGACGGTGGACGAGATCAAGTCCAAGACAACCGCGAAACTGGACGTGTCGGCAGTCGCCTGAAGGAAGCTCGCATGAAACCCCTGGCAACGGCGGCCGCCCGCGTCGAAGCATTGCGTGGACAACTGGTACGGGCGGGCCTCCAGGCCTGCTGGGTGCCGACGGCTGATCCACATCTGTCGGAGTATCTTCCGGAGCACTGGATGGCGCGGGCCTGGCTGTCCGGGTTCGACGGCTCGGCGGGCGGCGTGCTGGTGACGGCGGATTTCGCCGGTCTCTGGACCGACAGCCGCTATTGGGTGCAGGCCGAGCATCAACTCCAGGGATCGGGCATCACGCTCATGCGGGCCGGGGCGCCGGACGTGCCGGATGTGCTGGCCTGGATGTGTGCCCATCTGCGGGCCGGGGATCGGGTGGCGGTGGACGGCCGGGTGCTGGATTGTGCCACCGCGCAGCGCTGGCACGATGCGCTGCCGGGCGCCGGGCTTTCCCTCGTGCTGGATCAGGACCCCGTCGGTGCTGTCTGGGCGGGGCGGCCGGCGCTCCCGCGGGCCCCGGTCTATGAACACCAGGCGCCTTATGCCTGCCGCTCCCGCGCCGACAATCTGGCTGCCGTGCGCCAGGCGATGCGGGCACATGGCGCGACGCTGCATCTGATTTCGTCGCTGGATGACATTGCGTGGCTGCTCAACCTGCGCGGCGCGGACGTCGGCCACAATCCGGTATTCCTCGCCCATGCGCTGGTGGCGGCCGACGAGGTCCATCTCTACGTGGCGCCCGGCAAGATTCCGGCGGACCTGGCGGCGGCGCTCGCTGCCGACGGGGTCGCGTTGCGCGACTATGAGGCGCTGGCGGCGGACCTGGCGGCGTTGCCCGTCAATACGGCGCTGCTCGTCGATCCGGCGCGGGTGACGGCCGGTACGCTATCGCACGCGGCACAGGCTCGCCTGATCCAGGCCATCAACCCATCGCAGCTCCTGAAGTCCGTCAAGACCACCGCGGAGGCGCAGCACATCCGCGAAGCCATGGCCCAGGACGGTGCGGCGCTGTGCGAATTCTTCGCGTGGTTCGAGGCGGCGATGGCCGCCGGCGAATCCGTGAACGAGCTGGATGTGGATACCCACATCACGGCAGCGCGGGCGCGGCGGCCGGGATTCGTCACCACCAGCTTTGCCACCATTGCCGCCTTCAACGCCAATGGTGCCATGCCGCATTATCAGGCTAGCGCCGAGGCGTTTGCCCGGATCCATGGCGATGGGCTGCTGCTGATTGATTCCGGCGGACAGTATCCGGGCGGCACGACGGACATCACCCGGGTGGTGCCCGTGGGATCTCCATCACAGGCCCAGAAAGAGGATTTCACGACGGTGCTGCAAGGCCACATCGATCTCGCCATGGCCTGTTTCCCGGCAGGCACGCCGTCTTCGGTGCTGGATACGCTGGCGCGCATGCCCCTGTGGCGGCGGGGGCTGGATTATGGACACGGCACCGGGCATGGCGTGGGCTATTTCCTGAACGTCCATGAAGGCCCGCAGTCGATTTCGGTGCGGGGGCATGCCCGCCCCCACCAGGACATGCTGGCGGGGATGCTGACCTCCAACGAGCCGGGCTTGTACCGGCCGGGCCAGTGGGGCATCCGCATTGAAAGCCTGGTGCTGGCGGTGCCGGCCGAGCGCACGGAGTTCGGGGATTTCCTGCGGTTCGAGACGGTCACGCTGTGTCCCATCGACACTCGCTGTGTGGTGCGTGCCCAATTGTCGGACACCCAGCTCGCCTGGTTGAATGCCTATCATCGGCAGGTGCGCGAGCGGTTGTCGCCGTTGGTGTCGGGGGCGGCGCGGGATTGGCTGTTGGTTCGAACCGAACCGTTATAATCCAAATTTCCTGCTTCGCCCGGTGGTCCCGGGCGCCTATCCGACATGACCAAGTACGTATTCGTCACAGGGGGGGTGGTATCCTCCCTGGGCAAGGGCATTGCTGCGGCGTCACTCGCCGCGATCCTGGAATCCCGCGGGCTGCGGGTCACAATGCTGAAACTGGACCCCTACATCAATGTGGATCCGGGCACGATGAGCCCTTTTCAGCATGGCGAAGTCTTCGTGACCGAAGACGGTGCCGAAACCGACCTGGATCTCGGCCACTACGAGCGGTTCGTGTCGACCAAGATGCACAAGGTGAACAACTTCACCACCGGCCAGATCTACGAATCCGTGCTGCGCAAGGAGCGGCGGGGCGATTATCTGGGCAAGACGGTCCAGGTGATTCCGCATATCACCAACGAAATCCAGGACTTCGTGGCACGCGGGGCCAAGGCCGCGTGGAATGGCCAGGCCGACGTGGCCATCGTTGAGATCGGCGGCACGGTGGGCGACATTGAATCGCTGCCCTTCCTCGAGGCGGTGCGGCAGATGAGCCTGCGGCTGGGCCGCAACCAATGCGCTTTTGTCCACCTGACGCTGGTGCCGTTCATCGCTTCGGCGGGCGAGCTCAAGACCAAGCCCACCCAGCACTCGGTCCAGAAGCTGCGCGAGATCGGCATCTATCCCAACGCGCTGCTGTGCCGCGCCGATCGTCCCGTGCCGGAAGAGGAACGCGCCAAGATTTCACTGTTTTCCAATGTGCCCCAGGATGCCGTCATTTCCGTGGCCGACGCCGACTCCATCTACAAGATCCCGGCGATGCTGCATGAGCAGGGGCTGGACAGCCTGGTCTGCGACGCGCTGGCGCTGACGCCGCCGCCGGCGGATCTGACGGTCTGGGACCGGCTGGTGCACGACCTCGAAAACCCGCGTGATGCGGTCACCATCGGGATGGTCGGGAAATATGTGGATCTGACCGAATCCTATAAATCCCTGTCCGAGGCGCTGATCCACGCCGGGATCCACACCCATTCGCGGGTCCACATCGAATATCTGGATTCCGAGGAAATCGAACGGGACGGCACCGCCTGCCTGGCGGGCCTGGATGCGATCCTGGTGCCCGGGGGGTTCGGCAAGCGGGGCACCGAAGGCAAGATCAAGGCCATCCAGTACGCACGTGAAAACGGCATCCCCTATCTGGGCATTTGCCTGGGAATGCAGCTTGCGGTCGTGGAGTTCGCACGCCACGTTGCGGGTCTGGGCGGGGCCAACAGTACCGAATTCGATCCGTCGGCGCCCCATCCCGTGGTGGCGCTGATCACCGAATGGCAGGATCGCGAAGGCCGCGTCGAACACCGCGATGGCGAGTCGGATCTGGGGGGCACCATGCGCAAGGGCGCACAGCGCTGTCCGGTCCGCCCGGGTACGCGAGCTCACGAAATCTATGGCGACGAGGTCAACGAACGGCACCGCCATCGCTACGAAGTCAACAACGTCTATGTGAACCGGCTGGAGCAGGCCGGCATGGTCATCAGTGCCCGTACGCCGACCGAGAACCTGCCCGAGATCATGGAAATCCCCAGCCATCCATGGTTCGTGGGGGTGCAGTTCCACCCGGAGTTCACCTCGACGCCGCGCGATGGGCATCCGCTGTTCACCGGCTTTGTCCAGGCGGCCCTGGCCTATCAGCAGCGTCAGGCCACTCACTCGTAGGAGCCTTCCATGCAACTGTGTCACTTCGAGGCAGGCCTGGATCAGCCGCTGTTCGTGATCGCGGGCCCGTGCGTCATCGAGTCCCGCGAACTCGCGTTCGAGACGGCGGGCATCCTGAAGGAAATGACGCAGTCGCTGGGCATCCCCTTCATCTACAAAAGCTCGTTCGACAAGGCCAATCGCAGCTCCGAGACATCGTTTCGGGGCCCGGGCATGGATCGCGGCCTGGCCATTCTGGACGACGTGCGCAAGGCGCTCGATGTGCCCGTGCTGACGGATGTCCATGAGGCCGGCCAGGCGCGCGAAGTCGCCGCTGTGGCGGACGTCCTGCAGACGCCGGCCTTCCTGTGCCGCCAGACCGATTTCATCCACGCCTGTGCGGCCACCCTGAAGCCGGTCAACATCAAGAAGGGGCAGTTCCTGGCCCCCGAGGACATGATCCAGGTCGTGACCAAGGCACGCGCAGCCGCCATTGCCGCCGGCGGCGACGGGCAGAACATCATGGTGTGCGAACGCGGCGCTTCTTTTGGCTATCACAATCTGGTCTCGGACATGCGTTCGCTGGCCATCATGCGGGATACCGGCTGCCCGGTGGTGTTCGATGCCACCCATTCGGTGCAGTTGCCCGGCGGCCAGGGCACGCGATCCGGCGGGCAGCGGGAATTCGTGCCGGTCCTGGCGCGCGCCGCGGTCGCGGCCGGGGTGGCGGGAGTGTTCATGGAAACGCATCCCGACCCGGACAAGGCGCTGTCCGACGGGCCCAATGCGGTTCCGCTGGATCGGATGCGGGAGCTGCTGGAAACGCTGGTTGCGCTGGACCGCTGCGTCAAACAGGGCGGCGCCCTGCAGCGCGGCCTTTGATGGAGGTTGCGGCGTAGCCGCGCGCGGTACGATCGTTGCCCGCACGCAGGGCGAGCGCGGGGCGCCCGGTCATCGCGCATGGGGTCACCCAGCCCGAACCCGGTACAATACCCAGGACTTTCGAATCGTATCCACCCTCACAGGCAGGACTGTCAGACCATGAGTGCAATCGTAGACATCATCGGGCGCGAGATTCTGGACTCGCGCGGCAACCCCACCGTGGAATGCGACGTATTGCTGGAATCCGGCGCCATGGGCCGTGCCGCCGTGCCGTCGGGGGCGTCTACCGGCTCGCGCGAAGCCATCGAGCTTCGGGATGGCGACGGTTCCCGCTATTCGGGCAAGGGCGTCCTGCGTGCCGTGGAGCACGTGAATACCGAGATCTCCGAAGCGCTGATGGGGCTGGACGCCCAGGAACAGAGCTTCATCGACCGGATCCTGATCGACCTGGATGGCACGGAAGACAAGAGCCGCCTGGGCGCCAATGCGATTCTGGCGGCCAGCATGGCGGTGGCCCGGGCAGCCGCGGATGACGCCGGCCTGTCGCTGTACCGGTATTTCGGCGGCAGCGGCCCCATGCAGATGCCGGTGCCCATGATGAACGTCATCAACGGCGGCGCGCATGCCAACAACACGCTGGACCTGCAGGAGTTCATGATCCTGCCGGTGGGGGCCTCGAGCTTCCGCGAGGCCTTGCGCATGGGCGCGGAGGTCTTCCACGCCCTGAAAAAGATCATCGGCAAGGCCGGCATGTCCACGGCGGTGGGCGACGAGGGTGGTTTTGCGCCCAACGTGCCCAACCATGAGGCGGCGATCGAACTGATCCTGAAGGCGATCGGCGAGGCGGGCTACGAGGCGGGTACCCAGGTCCTGCTGGGTCTGGATTGCGCCAGTTCCGAGTTCTATCGGGATGGCAAATACCACCTGGCCGGCGAGGGCGGCATTTCGCTGAATTCGCGCGACTTCGCCAATCTGCTGGCCTCCTGGTGCGACAAGTATCCCATCGTGTCCATCGAAGACGGCATGGCCGAAGACGACTGGGACGGCTGGCGGCTGCTGACCGAACAGCTCGGACGCAAGGTCCAGCTCGTGGGCGACGACCTGTTCGTGACCAATACCCGGATCCTGCAAAAAGGCATCGCCGAGGGCGTCGCGAATTCCATCCTCATCAAGATCAACCAGATCGGGACGCTGACGGAAACCTTTGCCGCCATCGAAATGGCCAAACGAGCGGGTTATACGGCCATCATCTCGCACCGTTCGGGCGAGACCGAGGATTCCACGATCGCCGACATCGCCGTGGGGACCAACGCCATGCAGATCAAGACCGGTTCCCTGTCGCGCTCTGACCGGATGGCCAAATACAACCAGCTTCTGCGGATCGAGGAAGAGCTGGCCGAGGTCGCCGCCTACCCGGGCACGTCGGCTTTCTACAACCTGCGCTAAGCCAGCCCACACGGCCGCCATGCGCCTGCTCTGCCTGATTCTGCTGGCACTGACGCTCGCCACCCAGTATCCCCTGTGGTGGGGCAAGGGCGGGTGGCTGAGTCTGCGCAGCCTGCAGGCCCAGGTCGATGCCGAGTCCGACAACAATCAGGCGCTGACCGCCCGGAACAATGCCTTGGCCGCCGAGGTCCAGGACCTGAAGACCGGGACCTCCGCCGTCGAGGAACGGGCGCGCAACGAACTCAACATGATTCGCGAAGGCGAATATTTCGTGCAGATCTTGCCGCCCGAAAGCGCTTATTCCGCGAACCCCGGCTCCACCACCCGGTAGGTTGCACCGGCGGGCGCGGCTCGCACCGCATTGCCGATGCCCGGATCATCCGCCGCCATCACGGTGGTGGGGCATCTTGCCCGGACAGCGAATCTCTGCGGCTCCAAGGCCACGAACTCGTCCAACTGGACACTCTAGTGTCCCGTTTGGCTAATTCGAATACTTGTCTTCGGCGCCTGGGCTCGCCATACGGCGTTGCAAATCCTCGCGATAGCCACTGCTATCGCTGCGGTTTGCGCCTTGTCTGGCAACCCCATGCATCCGAATATAAGTGCACAAATTAACCAAACGGGACACTAGGAGGCGCAAGCGTCTTCGAGGACGGTCTCGCCGTCCGGATCGGTCGTTGATGTCGGATGCTCCCCGTCCGGGCCGGGTACGCCCGGCTCGTCGAAAGCGCCCGGGATGGCGTCCGCGCTGTCGGCTCCTTCGCCATTCGCACTACCCGTCCCGCCGCCATTTGTGCCGCCGGAGCGTCGGGCTGCCGGTGTGCCCGGAGTGGAGACGGCGGCATCCGCATCCGAGCGGGACGCCCGCGCCTGGAACGATAGTGCTTCATGGGTGATTCGGCCGTCGGGGAGATCCGGCCATGCGGCGGGGTGGGACTGCATGGCGACGGTCACCATCCGCCGGAAGGGCAGATACCCCGCCGCCATCCAGTGACGGTTGCGCGCATCCTGTGCCAGCGGTGCCAGCGATTTCAACAGCGCGGAAGCGCCGGGGAAAAGAGGCTTGTGGGGCCACCTCAGCGTGATCCTGAGCGTGTTCGCCTCGTAGATGGTGAGTCCGGACTGCGGTCCCCGACCCTGCGGCCATCCCCGGGCCTGTCGGGCGGCATGTTGCGCCGCCTGGTGATCATTGCGGATCAGCGCCTTCCCGCCGCCTCGCGATCCTTGCAGCGTGGGGTCGGCGTGGTCGCCAAAGGCTGCACGGCCCGGAAGCTGGATGGCGATGTGCCAGGGCCGGCCCAGGTCCCCGCGGCGTCTGGCCAGGATCGCGTGGACTTCGCCGGCTGCGGGGTGGATGCGGCGCAGGCCCTGTTCAAACGCGCGCGCCATGGCGTCGGGTTCGGCCTGGCGCGTGGCGCCGACGCGGGCCGCGTCCATCAGAATCAGGCTCAGCGACTGGCGAAGCTGCATCCAGTACGCGAGCTCCACGCCGCCCAGTCCCAGCCAGATCACCGGGACGGCCGTTGCCAGGAACCCGATCAGCCCCAGGCCGCCCTGGGCGGGAGGCAACACGGCGCCGGGGTGCGGGTACGTTGTCGGGCGGCTGCTCTTCATGGCAGCCATTCTCTCCCCGTGCCGACGCCGAGGGTACTGTGGAAACTTCGGCTGGATGAATCGGTCCCGCCAGGCGGCCGTGGACGAATCCGTCGACCGCACGACGCCGCAATCGCTGCCGCTGTGGAGGGCGACACCCCGCAGTGGTGCGGCAAGAGGCCGGGATGAAGGTCAGCGTGCCGTCCGGTCAGCCCGCGGCACCGGGATCGCGGAGAGGGCTAATGCAGCCGGCCCGATCCGGATGCCGGCGGCTGCATGCCCTCGGCGAACAGGGCGGCGCAGTCCACGGCATCGAAGTCGTAGGGCTTGCCACAGAAGTTGCAGCTGATGTGGACGTGGCCCTGTTCGGCCAGGATGCCATCGATCTCGGTCCGACCCAGTGTGCGCAGCATGTTGGCCACGCGCTCGCGCGAGCAGGGGCAATGCCAGCGTACCGCCTGGGGCGCAAACGACACCAGGTCGTCTTGCCAGAAGAGGCGGTGGATGAGCGTGTCCGCAGGCAGCTCCAGCAGTTCCGGGTCAGACACCGTATCAGCCAGCGTGATGCAGTGTTCCCAGGTCCGGTCGTCGTCTGCCGTATGCCGCTCGGCGGCGTGGCTGCCGCTGTGCTGGCTGCTGGGCATTCGCTGCAACAGCAGGCCGGCGCAGAACTGGTCGCTGGCCGCCAGCCAGAGCTGGGTGTCGAGCTGCTCGGAGTGCTTCATGTAGTATTCCAGCGCGTGCGCCACGCTTTCCCCCTCCAGCGGCACGATCCCCTGGTAGAGGCCCGCGCCTTCGCCGCGAGTGGCGGGATCCAGCATCACGGTGAAGCGGCCCTTGCCGTCCGGGTTCATGAGCGCCTGCAGGCCGGTATCCTCTGGCAGGTCGGCGGCGGCGTCTCTCAGGTGAGCCGTGGCTCGCAATTCCAGCCCACCGGTGCATTCGGCCACCATCAGGCTGACGGGGCCGCTGCCCTGGACCTGCAGGACCACGGAGCCGTCGAATTTCACGTTGCCGGCCAGCAGCACGCAAGCCGCGGACAGCTCGCCCAGCAGGCGAATCACGGCCGGGGGCAACGTCTGATGCGCCAGCCCCTCCTGCCAGGCTTGCGACAGCCTGAGCGACTGGATGCGGGTGCTGTGATCAGTGGTCAGGTATTTCTTGAGCGTGTCGGTCATGGATGTTTCCGGAGTGCCGCTCAGGGTGCGGACGCTGGGGCGGGCGGCTTCAGATCGTGCAGTTCGGTACCCAGCAGCCGGTCATGCAGGAACTGTCCCTGCGGGTCGAACCAGGTCCAGGCGAAGATGGAAAACGGCGCGAGGACGATGAGCATGTCGAACGCCGGCCAGTTCAGCGAACGGGAAATCGCGTCCACCACCAGGGCCGTGATCAGCGGCAGCGGCCAGATGAGCAGATACCGCAGCAGCAGCCGGGAGCCATGCAGCGGGCGGGCATCGCGGTCGGTCAGACGGATGGCCCAGGTCTTCATGGGCAGCGTCTGGCCGCCCCTGCGCCAGCAGGCGATAAAGTACAGGCCGATGGCCAGGAACAGGAAAGCCTGCCGGCTGTGGCGCAGCATCAGGCCGCTGCGGCTCTGCGTCAGCGTATCGAACACGTAGCCCGCCAAAAACACGACACCGAAGAGCAGGACGCCTTCGTACATCATGCAGGCGAATCGCCGCAGGCGCGCCGGGGCAGTCGGGACGGGCGAAGAGGTGTCAGGCATGGGTCGGGGCCTCTGGACAGGACAGGCGGGAAGCAGGCGCGATGAGGGGGATTATCCAGGCAAATCCTGGCGCTTCGAACCTGAAATTATCGCCCAGAAATGCAGAAGCCGCCCGGCAGGGGCGGCCTCGGTGTTCTGCCGGTACGCTCAGTGGGCGGTGCGGGCAGTGTGATGCATCAACTGGACTTCAGGCGCCTTGAACAAGCGGGCGATCTTGTGGAAGGTCCGCACGATTGCGCGGTCAAGGGCATAGCTTTGTTGATTATCGATCGCTTCCTGCAGGAGTTCGCGTTCCAGGGCGTCGGTCAGGCGGACGTCAATGCTTTCCAGGTTCTTCATAGCAAGCCTCTTTGCTTCAGAAAATGAGCGTTTCGCTCGAACTGAAAGCATTATAGGGTTAACCCTAATATGAAGCAAGCTCGGTGGTGGAAAAGAGACGTCCGTGTGGGACCCGGCGGCCTGTACGCTTCATGAGGCTTCGAGCTCCGCGGAACCGCTGTCCGGAGTGTCGCGGTACCCGGCGCTCACGAGATCGAACTGGAACAGGCGGCAGTCCAGGTCCCCGTTGTACAGCGGGTGCCGCCGGCGCGCCTTGAGCCGCAGGTGCTTCGGGAAGTCCATGTCGCTGGTGATGACATTCAGCTGCCAGCCGCCATAGTGCCGTTTCAGGTGGGTGGCCCATTGTGGCCAGAGATCGGTGTCGTCTTCGGTCAGGCGCTCGCCGTAGGGCGGGTTGGTGACGATCCAGCCGGCGCTGTCGGGGGCCGGCATGTTCCGGGCATCGCAGACCTCGAAGCGGATGGCCTCGGGGGCCAGATGGGCGCGTTCCACGTTCGACCGGGCTGCGGCAATGGCGGCTGGCTGCAAATCACCGCCCACCAGCGGCTGCTCGAGCCGCGTGGCGATCCTCGCCCTGGCGTCCTCTTTCAGGTCGCGCCAGAGCCGCGCGTCATGGGGCCGCAGGCGCTCGAAGCCAAAGGGCCGCCAGATGCCGGGGGGCACACCCAGGGCGATCCAGGCGGCCTCGATCAGGATGGTGCCGCTGCCGCAAAACGGGTCCAGCAGAGGAGATTCCGGCGTCCAGTCGGACAGCGCGAGGAGTCCCGCGGCGAGGTTTTCCCGCAAGGGCGCCTCGCCCTTGTCCAGTCGCCAGCCGCGCTTGAAGAGCGACTCGCCCGAGACGTCCAGATACAGGGTGGCGGTGTGCGCGTCCAGAAACAGGTGGACCCGCGCGTCCGGGCGGACCGTGTCGATGTCCGGGCGGGCGCCCTCGCGCTCGCGCAGGCGGTCACAGATGCCGTCTTTGGCGCGCAGATTGCAGTATTGCAGGCTTTGCACCGGACTGCGGATGGCCGAGGTGTCCACGCGCAGCGTCTGCTCCGCACCGAACCAGCGCTCCCACGGGGTCTCGCGAGCCAGCTCCAGAATGTCCTCTTCGGTATGGATTTCCGCGTGCGCGA
>DATNAI010000051.1:0-2901 GCA_035572875.1 Castellaniella sp.
CCACACTCCCAGAAAGGCATAGAGGATCGCGGCCAGCACGAGGTTGGCGAACGGCCCGGCGAGCACGATGGCCACCCGGCGCACGAGCGGTTGTTGATTGAAGGCCTGGCGGCGTGTTGCCGCGTCAGCACCGGCGGGTGCATCGTCCAGCATCTTCACGTACCCACCCAACGGTATGGCGGACAACGCCCATTCCGTGCCATGCCGATCGACATGGCGCAGCAGCACCGGACCGAATCCCACTGAAAAACGCACGATGGGCACGCCGCACAGGCGCGCAACGGAATAATGCCCCCATTCGTGAAAGGTCACGAGCAGGCCCAACGCGACGGCAAACGCAAGCAGGGTCAGCAGCATGGGCGAAGCATGTCAAACAGGAAATTGGCAGAAACCAGCCGCCAGGCGGCGGGCTTCCGCATCGATCGCCAGCACATCGTCCAGCGATCCTGGCGACGTTGCTTTCCGCCGGACGGAATCGTTCAGGCAACGCTCGATGATACGGGCAATCTGGGTGTAACGCAGCCGGCCCTTCAGGAATCCGTCGACCGCGACTTCATTGGCCGCGTTCAGGGTGATGCAAGCGGCTTGTCCCTGGCCCAGCGCATCCAGGGACAGCCGGAGGCAGGGAAACCGCAACAGGTCCGGCGCCTCGAAGTCCAGGTGCCCCAGCCGGGTGAGCTCCAGCAGCCCTACCCCGCTGGCAATGCGGTCCGGAAAACCCAGTCCGTACGCAATGGGCGTGCGCATGTCCGGCTGTCCCAACTGGGCCAGCACCGATCCGTCATCGTATTCGACCATGGAATGCACCACGCTCTGGGGATGCACGACCACCTGAATCCGATCCATGGGCATGGAAAACAGCCAGTGTGCCTCGATGACTTCCAGGCCCTTGTTCAGCATGGTGGCCGAATCCACGGATATCTTCCGGCCCATTCGCCAGTTGGGATGGGCGCAGGCCTGGTCCGGCGTCACGGAATCAAGCTGATCCAGCGCGGTACGTCGAAACGGGCCGCCGGAAGCCGTCAGGAGCAGACGCCGGACGCCGGGCGCCGGATGGTCGGGCGCCAATGCACGGTCGGCGGTCTGGGGCAGGCACTGGAAGATCGCGTTGTGCTCACTGTCGATCGGCAAAAGCTGCGCTCCGCAGTCTCGCACCGCGCGCATGAACAGGCCCCCTGCCGCCACCAATGCCTCCTTGTTGGCGAGCAGCACCCGTTTGCCGGCACGGGCGGCAGCCAGTGCCCCCGGAAGGCCGGCGGCGCCCACGATGGCCGCCATCACGGCAGTGACTTCCGGGTCCGCCGCCGTGTCTGCCAGGGCCTGTGCCCCCTGCCGGATTTCCGGCAGCGGCCGGCCCGCCGGCCAGGCGGCGACGAACCGGCCGCGGGCGGCGTCGTCCGGGACGATCACGACACGGGCGGAATGCCGCGCAGCCTGCGCAGCCAAGGCCTCGATACGGGTATGGGCGCTCAGCGCATGCACGACGAAACGATCCGGATGTCGTGCCACGACATCCAGGGTGCTGGCACCGATGGACCCCGTCGAACCGAGGATGCAGAGATGATGCAGAACAGCCATGAACAGTGATCAGAGAAGCAAAAGAAGGACAGCGGCCGGTGCGACCGGCAGCACTGCGTCGATCCGATCGTACACCCCGCCATGGCCGGGCAACAGACGGCTGGAGTCTTTCACCCCGGCACGGCGCTTGAGCAGCGACTCGAACAGGTCCCCCACGATGGACCACGCAGCCAGCACAACACCCGACAGAAGCAGCCCGGGCCACCCCAGTCGATTCAGCAGCAGCGCGCCAAAACTGTCGGGCCACCACACGGCCGTGGCCGCCAGCCACAGGACGGCGGCCACGACGCCGCCCACGGCGCCCTCCCGGCTCTTGCCGGGACTGACCTGGGGCGCGAGCTTGTGCCGCCCCAGCGTACGCCCGACCGCGTACGCGGCAATGTCGGCGCACCAGACCAGCGCCCAAAGGCTGATCAATGCACCCGCGCCGTGCGTCAGGAACACCCATGCCAGGGCGTACCAGGTGGCTGCGAGCAGCCATGCCCCGAGCACCGCCAGCGGCAGGGCCCGCCAATACCCCGGCAACCCGGCGCGGACCACGGCCCGGGGCGCGCCCATCACCCAGAAGAGAACCGCCAGTGGCAGAACAACGGCCCTCATCCATGGATACGCCCCAGCCGGGCCCTGCAGCAAACCAGCCGAGGCGGCCAGCATCACGACGGCGGCCGCAACGGCCAGCCAGCCCGCGGATCGCGATTCGCAGGGCACCAGGCGGAGCCATTCCCACCAGGCGCAGGCGCACATGACGGCCAGAAGGGCCAGCATGGGCCACGGGCTGGCCACCGATACCGCTGCGGCGACGATCAGCAACAGCACCAGTGCCGTGAGAATGCGCGTGCGCAGCATGGAGATCCCTGTCAGGTTCCGGTCCGGATTTCAGGTAGGCGAGGCCAATTGCTCGCTGGTGCGGCCAAAGCGCCGTTCGCGGCCACGATACCACGCGAAGGCCTGCTCGACATCGTCCGCCCCGAAATCGGGCCAATAGCGATCGGTGAAGTACAGCTCGGTGTAGGCAAGCTGCCAGATCAGGAAGTTGGAGATGCGCTGCTCGCCGCCGGTGCGGATGAACAGGTCCGGCTCTGGCGCGTAAGCCATCGCCAGCCAGGGATCCAGGGCCTTCTCGTCGATCCGCTCGGGCTCGGCGGCGAGACCGGGGTGCGCGGCGAGCAAGGCGCGCATGGCCTGCAGGATATCCCACCGGCCGCCATAGTTTGCAGCGATGGTCAGGACCAGGGTGGACTGGCCGGCGGTGCGCGCCTCGGCGGATTCGATCAGCCCGCGCAGCTTGGCGTCGAAGGCGCCCAGATCGCCCACCACCCTGAG
>DATNAI010000052.1:0-8661 GCA_035572875.1 Castellaniella sp.
GTGCTGCGTTTCATCGAATACATGGACGTGGGTCACAGCAATGGCTGGCGCATGGACGAGGTGGTGACGGGAGCCGAAATCATACGGCGCATCAGCGAGGAGTTCCCGCTGGTGCCCGCGCAGGCGAATTATCGCGGCGAGGTCGCCCGCCGCTGGGCCTATGCCGACGGCGCTGGCGAGATCGGCTTGATCACCAGCGTTTCGCAGCCTTTTTGCGGCGACTGCACCCGCCTGCGATTGTCGCCGGAAGGCAAGCTTTTCACGTGCCTGTTCGCTGATCATGGACACGATTTGCGCGAACTGATGCGCACAGGGGCGGACGATGGTGTGCTCGCCGCGCATCTGTCGGGGGTGTGGTTGACCCGGAAAGACCGTTATTCCGAGCAGCGCGGCCATGCGCACCGCGACAACAAGATCGAGATGAGCTACATCGGCGGCTAGTCCGGGCCCGGCGGCGCGTGCTGCGTCATCGAGTGCCGTTCTGCGGCGGGTGTCGCCTGTGCGGCACCCGCTGGACCGGCGGCAGGCCAGTGCGGCGATTCCCGCTTCGGATCAGCGCAGCCAGTCGGCCAGCGCGTACCAGGCGACCTCCGCCCCCGGCGGGGTTTGCGTCCCGGCCGGGATCCGGGCCAGTCCGGTGGCCCCATTCAGGCTGCTGATGGCCCCGGAGCTTTGCTGATGGCAGGGCGTGAGCCGTGTGGTCGGGCCCGTCAGATCGGCCTGTACCCTCAGGAATTCCTCGCGGTCCCCGCCTCGTGCGCGATCGTCGGTCAGAACCCCACGCCGCACGGGTGGGAATACGGTGTGCCGCCCCTGCTGTCCCCGGATCAGCGGGCTTACCAGCAGTGCGAACACCACGAACGACGACACCGGGTTGCCCGGCAGGCAGACCAGCGGCCGGCCGTGCAGCTCGGCCAGGGCCACGGGCTTGCCCGGTTTCATGCGTACGCGCCACAGGTCCAGTGTGCCGCCCAGCGCTTCGATCGCGGGCTTGACCAGATCCTTTTCGCCGACGGAGGCGCCCCCGACGCTGAGCACCAGATCGCAGGTGCCGGCCAGTTCGGCCAGGGCCTGTTCGATCGCTGCGGCATCGTCGTGGACGTGGCGGACCGTGGGGGGCGCTGTACCGAGTTCCCGACAGAGGCTGGCCAACATGGGCCCATTGGAGTCGTAAACGGCCGCCGGGCGCAGCGGTTCGCCGGGCCGCATCAATTCGTCGCCGGTGGTCAGAATGCCCACCGAGAGGCCCGGAAAGACCGGGGCCCGGGCGAACCCCTGGGCTGCCAGCACGGCGATTTGCGGGGCTTCCAGCAGGGTGCCCCGCCGAAGCACGGTCTGGCCGCATGCCATGTCTTCGCCCTTGGCGCGGACGTAGGCTCCGGGCCGCGGAACACGCCCCAGGGTGACCCGGTTGTCGGCCTCGACGCAGTCTTCCTGCATGAGCACCGCGTCCGCGCCCTCGGGCATGATGCTGCCTGTGAACAGCCGGATCGCATGGCCGGCGCGCAGCGGTTCGGGTGCCTGCCCCGCAAAGCAGCGCTGCTGGATGGGCAGCACCGTGCCGGCGCTGGTCACGTCGGCGCTGCGCACCGCATAGCCGTCCATGGCGCTGTTGTCGGCTGGCGGCAGATCCAGTCCGGCCACGATGTCTGTGGCGAGTATGCGGCCGTCGAGCGCGTCCAGGGGGACGGAATCTTCCGCCGAAGGCGGGATCGCGCGCTCGGCCAGCCGCGCCTGCGCAGTATCGAAATCAAGCATGGGATGCAGTCAACCAGTGTGAGAGGAGTAGGGCGCTGCGGGTTCGTCCCAGGCGGCGGCCTTCCGGGCGTCCGCGAGTTGCTGCTGGACCCAGAATGTGCGCCCGTCCGCCAGGGTTTCGCGTTTCCAGAACGGAGCGCGCGTCTTCAGCGCGTCGATCAGGAATTCGCAGGCGCGGAAGGCCTGGCTGCGGTGCATGCTCGCCACGCCGACGAACACGATGGGATCGCCCAGCGGCAGCTCGCCCACGCGGTGGACGACCAGTGTGTCCAGGATGTCCCAGCGCTGCGCGGCCTGCGCGCACAGGGACTGGATTTCGCGTTCGCACATGCCCGGGTAGTGTTCCAGGAAGAGGCTGCGCGAGCCCGAATCCGGACTGAAGTCGCGCACCGTGCCGATGAAGTGCACATAGGCGCCGGCCCGGCCCACGCATGCAGCCTGCAGCCGCTCCGTCAGGGCGGCGACATCGAAGCGCTCCGTCTGGACGATGACCATGGCGTCAGCCTCCGGTCACCGGTTCGAACAGGGCGACCTCGTCGCCCGGGTGGATCAGGGCGGCGCGGCCGGCGTATTCCTGGTTGATGGCGATCTTGAGCCGGTCGATGGGCTCCAGGCCCGGGTATCGCCGCACAAGCGCGGTCAACCAGGCGCCGGCCTCGATGGGGGCCGTCAGCGCCTGGGTTTCTGCGCGCGTGCCGGTCTGCTCGGCGATGCGTGCGAAGTACAGGACTTCAATGGTCGCGCTGCCATTCACCGCTTTTACCCCCGGATTTGTAGATGAGTCGGACTCGATCGATCACGATGCCCTTGTCGGCGGCCTTGCACATGTCGTAGACGGTGAGCGCGGCAACCGTGCACGCCGTCATGGCTTCCATTTCCACCCCGGTCTGGTGATGCGTGTGACAGGTGCTGCGAATGGCGAGCACGTGGCGCGACTCGTCCGCCGCAAAGTCGACCCCCACGAAGGAAAGCGGCAGGCTGTGGCACAGCGGGATCAGCTCGGCGCAGCGTTTGGCCGCCAGGATCCCCGCGATGCGGGCTGTGTTCAGCACCTCGCCCTTGGCGTTGGCCTGCGCCGACAGCAGCTTCCAGGCGTGTGGGCTCAGGTGCACTTCGCTTTCCGCGATGGCTGTGCGTTCGGTGGCGGTCTTGTGCCCCACATCCACCATGCGCACCCGGCCTTGGGCGTCCAGATGGGTCAGGACCGGTGAAATGTCAGATTCGCTCATCGTTCTATGATATACAAAATCGGTGCCTTGACGCAGTGCGATCCACGCCCTTTGCGCCCTTTGCAGAGACCTTCCATGGCCAAGACGATCGGCGCATTCTTTTCCCTGTATCTGGCGACGCTGATTCTATTGCTGAGCTCGGGGCTCTTCAATACGTACCTCGGCTTGCGGCTGACCGAACTTTCGGTGTCCGAAGTCTGGGTGGGCGCCATGATTGCCTCATATTATCTGGGGCTGGTGCTGGGCGCGCGCTATGCGCACCGCCTGATCATCCAGGTTGGGCATATCCGCACCTACGCCGCCTGTGCCGCGGCGGTCACCGTGACCGTGCTGGTCATGATCCTGCTCGACGACCTCTGGGTCTGGCTCGGACTTCGGTTCGTTGCGGGCATGGCGATGGTGAGCCTGTTCGTCGCGATCGAAAGCTGGCTCAACGAGCAGACAGAGAATGCCTCGCGCGGGATGGTTTTCGCGCTCTATATGGTGGCGACGGGATTGGGCACCGTGCTGGGACAGCTGGTCCTGGGCCTCTTTCCCGCGCTCGATGATGGGCCGCTGGTATTCGTGGCCATCTGTAGCGTCCTCAGCCTCATGCCTATTGCGCTCACGCGTCGTGTGCATCCGGCCTTGCAGATCCCGGCCCCGCTGGCGTGGCGCTATTACGTCTCGCGCGTGCCGCTGTCGCTGACGGTGCTGTTCGTGGCCGGCATGCTCAATGGCGCCTTCTACGGTCTGGCGCCGGTGTATGGCTTGCACCAGGGCATGGACAATCGGCAGGTGGGTATCTTTATCGCTGTCTCCATCGCGGCGGGCCTGGTGTGCCAATGGCCGATAGGATGGCTCGCCGACCGCGTCAGCCGCGTGCGCCTGATCCGGCTTGGAGCGCTGCTGCTGTGTCTGCTCGGGGTGCCGCTGTGGGGGTGGCTGCATTTCCCATACCCCGTGCTCATCCTGTTTGCGGCCGTGCAGGGCATTGTCCAGTTCACGCTCTATCCCATGGGAGCCGCTTTTGCCAACGACAATGTCGCACCCGAACGGCGGGTCGGCCTGAGTGCGCTGCTCTACATGGTGTATGGCGTGGGAGCCTGTATCGGACCTCTGCTGGCCGGGGCGCTGATGCGGGGCTGGGGCGGCAGCCTGTATTTCGTGTTCATTTCCGTCTGCTCCGCCGTGCTGGTGGCGTTCGTGCGCGAGCAGCGCGTCACGGGGGCGCACTTGAGCGGCGATGCGCCGACCCAGTTCGTGCCCATGGCCGATACGTTGCAGAATTCACATGTGATGGCCGTGCTGGACCCCCGCGTGGACGTCGAGCGCGACGTCTCCCACGATCCCGTGGCCCCGGAGGAGCCACCCACCGAGCCGGCCTTAGAGGGGAAAGAGTGACAGGATGGCCATCAGCGCGAGCGCGATGCCGGCAGCCTGCAGCCAGCTGATCCGCTCGCGGAACGCGCCTGCGCCCACCAGCGTGCCAATCGAGATCACGCCAATGTTCATGGCGGCGAATACCAGGGTCGGATTGTCCGGGAAGGTCTGGTGGGCGCGGATGTAAAAGTAGATATTGCCGAAATTCATGGCGCCCAGCAGCAGGCCCGATCCCAGGCTGCGGGCGTCCCAGGCGGTGCGCCTGAAGAAGGCGAGCCAGCAGAATATCAGCACGGCCGCCAGGATGAAGACCAGCAACAGACTGCTGGTGAAGCCCGCTCCCAGCCGTGCCATCTGCTTGAACAGGATATCAATGGCACCGTACCCCACCCAGACGCCCAGCAGCGTGACCCACGCCAGGCGCCCCGGCGCCGCGGCCTCCGGCGTGGCGGCGGGTGCCTGGCGAGCGCCGGGTCTTGAACGGATCTCCGGGGCATGCTTCCGGGGCCCGGCGATGAGGCATCCCAGCGCAGCCAGCGCCAGGGCAATGCCCAGCGCCTTGCGGCCGGACAGTACCTCGTGAAACAGCAGGAAGGCCGCCAGGATCGGCAGAATCAGAGAGAGGCGCTGGGCTGTATCGCTCAGCACGATGCCGGCCTGGCGCACGGCTGCGGCCATGATGAGAAAAACGGCAGGCATCAGCACGCCCAGCAATCCGAGAATGACCCACACCGGGACCGTCATGGACCGGAGCGCAGCCAGCGGCGGATGGAACAGCCAGAGGCACAGGAAGGCAGCTACGAGGTAGTTCACGGCGATGGCCTGATCCACCTGGATGCGGAAGCGCCGCGCCAGTTTCAGGAAAATCGAGACTGAAACGCTGAATGCGATGCTGATGGCGAGCGTATGCAAGGACGGCTCCGGCTAGTCCGAATCAGCCACGGATGGTAGGCCTGTGCAGTCCGGTCGGGCAAGCCGGGCTTCCATCAAACGGTTGTGAGCAGAGTGCTCGTCGCGTGCAATGACACACATTGCGGATTCATCGTGGACCGGGACGTTTCCGAGCCCAGCGTACTGAAGGTCGCGATGGAATTGTAATAAATCGTTTGGGTGTCTCGATGTTCCGCCGGGTGGAGCCAGGGGAACCCGCTAAGAGACGCGGCTCGTCTGTTACAGACGAGGCTGTGTCTGGGGGGTACCAAGCTGCGCCAGCGGATTCTGGCTCAGGCCCAGGGTGGCGCCTCGGGTCAGAGCCTCGTAGACGGCAGCCAGGCTGTTGTGAACCGACAGCCGCTGATAGAGCGTATCGGCGTGGGTCTTCGCCGTTGAAATCGAGATATGCAATTCGCGGCTGACCGTCTTGATCGGGTAGCCGCGTGCCAGCAAGGCCAGCACTTCATATTGGCGCGAGGTCAGATTGAGCATCCGCGATTCGGAGTTGATCAGATCGCGGGGAAGGGCGCGGTCCTCTGGAGTGCCGGCCGACGGCTGCCGGACGGGGCTCGTCAGGCGCGGACGGGGCTGAATGGACGGCTCCGCCGGGGCGAGCAACTGCGGGTGGATGGCAATCGGCGGATGAACGGGGGGCGCTGCCCCCCCCGTTCGAATAGGCGACGTGTCCGGGTGCGGGAGCGGCTGCGCCCGCTCGTACCAGCGGCGCCGCAAATGGGGGGTGGCCTCTGCGGAAGCGCCTGCCGGCCGCTGAGGATGGGAGTCCGGGTTTGGAAAACAGGTGCCGCCCGCCAATACCAGATTGATGGCGGCCGTCAGCATGGCGGTGGGCGCGCGTTTGGAGACATATCCTGCCAGTTTGGGTGACAGGCTCTGGAGCGTGAACGTGGGGTGGGAAGGCTCGCAGAGGAGCAGGATGCGGGTGGGGTTGTAGGCCTTTTGGGCGGCCTGGATGAGCTCGGCCGTCTGCTCGTAGGTTTCGGGCGCCGACAACAGCATCAGGTCGACGGGTGGGGATGCCGCCTCGCTGTGGCCGAAGAGCCGCGTGTAGTCGACTCCGTCGCAGGATATTTCCGACGCGAGTTTCTGGAACAGCTGCAGGATACCCAGCCGGAGCAGCGCGTTGGGCTCCACGACAATGATGGCGGTCACGTTGTTCCCAATCACTCAAATAGTGATCAAACAGGAAAATATTCTAGACCGCAGTCTGTGTACAAAGTCCTAACTAAACGTTAATTTAGTAACAATTAATGTTTATTGTCAACGAGGGCAGTCGAAGCGGTAGGTGCCGCCCGGAGCGCCGGCGATCGCGACGGTGATTTCGATCCGGCATTGGTCCTGTACGCCGACGTTGAGAGAGAATTTCGACAGGGCAGTGGGGTGGTTGGCCGCTGCCTGAACCTCGCCGCTCTGGCCGATGTTGGAGGCGCCGCCCGGCCCGTGTTTGATGACCTTCATCTGATATTCAACTCGGCCGTCCCTCGGACTGCGGACGTAGGGAATCACCACCGCTGGGTGGGTGTCCGGCACGGTGTCCAGCCAGACCTGGAGGTTGACGTTGGCGGCCAGCATGGCAGTTCCATCCGTTCAGGCGCCGCTCACTGAATGTAGAGCATGGTCTTGCCGATGCCGGCGACGTTCAGGGTCACCGGCGTGGCGCCCGGGCGCGTCTGCAGCAGGATCGTCTTGTTGCCAAGCCCGAGTTCGTTCACCTGCGCACTGACATTGCTGGCGGTCTGTCCGACGTACGACTGATTACCCAGCCCATACTGCGCGGTGGCGGCCTGGTCGTTGTTGCCCGTCTGATGAATCGTGGAGCTGTTGCCGGCGCCGTATTGCGCGGCGATGGCCTGGTCCGCCATCCCGAGCTGCGTGATGCTGGCGCTGTTGCCGGCGCCTACCTGGGCAATTTGTGCAGCCTTGGTGCTCCCGCTCTGCGTAATGTGTGCGACGTTTTGATGGCCCACTTGAAGCACCACGGCGGAATCGGTATTGCCCTGCAATTCAGGCATTGCCAGATCCGGGTCGGCGCAATAGGCGGACAGCGGGCTTGCGGACAACAGCAGTGCCGTTGCAACGGGCATCAGGCTCTGTCGCTGAAAGAGACGGCTGAACGTCGCGGGATGTGTCGGATTCTTCATGATGCTCCCCGTGCTGCGAGTGGCACGGGAGATGGTTTCCATCTCCCGTGCCGGTGTCCGTCACCCGCGCTGTCGAGGCGACCGCGCGGGTGACGGGCATTGAGCTTAGTGTTGCGTGATGACGCTGTTGTTGCCAGAACCGACCTGGAAGGCGGTCGCATTCATGGTGTATGCGCTGGTCTGGGTAATGCGGCTGGTGTTGTCATGTCCGAATTGCAGCGCCGACGCGTGAGCCTGGTTCGCGGAGGTGTTTTGCGTGATCATGCTGTCGTTGTCATAGCCGACCTGCAGCGCGAAGGCGGTGTTGTTGTTGCCGCCCATCGTGTTCTGGCGGATGGTGCTGTCATTGTCATGACCGAACTGGACGGCGGTTGCGCTGGCGGTGCCCCAGCCGGTCTGCCGGATGCTGCTGTCGTTGTCATGGCCGAATTGCAAGGCGGTGGCCGAGACGTGGCCCGACGAATTCTGGAAGACGGTGCTGTCGTTGTCGTGGCCGCCCTGGATCACGTTGGCGGTTTCATGGCCCGTGCCGGTTTGCCGGATATTGCTGCTGTTGCTGTCGCCGAATTGCGTGGACCTTGCCGTGTCCGTCCCGGCGCCGGTCTGAAAGACCCTCGCACTGTTGGTGTCGCCGAATTGCGCGATGTCGGCGTCGAAATTGCTGGCGCCTTGCAGCGTCTGATTGATGCGGGCGTCGTTGTCCTGACCAAGCTGGAACGTGTTTGCCGTGCCGCCCGCAAACGCGGAAGTCCCGGCGAACGCCAAGGCGAGAGTGGAAGCGATGACGCAGAGCTTGATTTTCATTTTGCCTGTCCTATAACCTCAAGACCGTAGAGGGAATTACGAAATCCGGCGGCCTTGGTTCCGGATGTGTCGGTGCGGCGGAAGACGCCACCGGATGTGTACTTTAGGACTCGCTGGCCGCTGGCAAAATGAGACGGAAGCATTAGAACGTTCGTTGGACCAAGGCCCGACGGGCCGCGCGTACTAGTACGCAAGGACGAGCGGGGCGGTGCCGCTCCGGATGTGCGGTCTGGCCGAAGGCGTGATGTCGGTGGAGGTGATGTGTAGCTGAAGGTAAGCTGAAACGGCCGGAAAGACGTCGCCCCTGCTGGAGCAGGGGCGATGGAGGTGGAGTGCCGCGGTATGGATCGGAACGCTACCGCTCGTTGGAGGCGACCTTCCAGTTGGGGCCGGAGTCCGCGGCGGGCGACGGAGCG
>DATNAI010000053.1:0-4949 GCA_035572875.1 Castellaniella sp.
CCCAAGCGGCGGGCGCGTGCGCTGTCGCTGGTCATGGCGGGCGGCGTCGCAGCCGGGATCTTCGGGCCGCAGCTCGTGACGTGGACCATGGACTTGTGGCTCCCGCAACGGTTCGCCACCACCTTTCTCGTGCAGGCGGCCGTGGCGGGGATTTCGGCGTTCGTGCTGATGGGAGTACGCATTCCCCTGCCGGCCCGTGGCGGGGTGTCTGCCGGAAGGCCGCTGGCCGTGATTGTGCGACAGCCGCGGTTCGTGGCGGCCGCCGTCTGCGGGGCGGTGTCGTACCTGCTCATGAATTTCCTCATGACGGCTGCGCCGCTGGCCATGCACATGCATGGCCAATCGCAGGCGTCGGCCAATGTCGGGCTGCAGTGGCATGTCGTCGCGATGTATCTGCCCAGTTTCTTCACCGGCCGCTTGATCGACCGCTTCGGCGCGAGGCGTGTGGTGATGGCCGGTCTGCTGCTCCTCGGGTTGGCGGCGATGGCCGGGCTGATGGGTGTGGACGTGGTTCACTTCTGGATGTCGCTGGCGCTCCTGGGTGTGGGCTGGAACTTCGGTTTCCTCGGCGCCTCCGCCCTCGTGCTGGAGTGCCATCGGCCAGAGGAAAAAACAAGGGTACAGTCCTTCAACGACTTCATCGTCTTCGGCCTCATGACCATCGGATCGTTTTCGTCGGGCGGACTGCTGTCGGCCTATGGGTGGAGCATGGTGCTGTGGGTGTCTTTCGTGCCGCTCGCGCTCGCGGTCGCGGTGCTGATGCTGTCGAAGCCGGATACGGACACCGCGCTGGGGCAAACAACAGCCTAGCCGGCGGCCGCCCGGCCGGTTCCGAAATCCAATTCAATTCAATTCAATTCGATTCAGCCCGGCTGCGCCGCGCACTGTGCGCAGGTGCCATGGATTTCGATCGACACGCCGCCCATCCGGAAGACGTGCCGGTCGGCCCATCGCCGCAGGTATTGTTCGACGACTGCGTCCGACGATTCATCCACCCGTCCGCAATGGTCGCAGATCGCCAGAAGAATCAGTCCGTGCGCATGGTCATGGTGGGGCTGGTCGCAGGCGACGAATGCGTTCAGGCTCTCGATGCGGTGGACGAGCCCCCGTTCGAGCAGCTTGTCCAGGACCCGGTAAATCTGTTGAGGGGCCCTAAGGCCGCCCGCGCCTTGCAGATGTTCCAGCAGTGCATAAGCGCTCGCCGGCCCTGCGTGATGGGACAGCGCGTCCAGGACGATGGACTGGCGCTCGGTCAATTCCGTAGGATGGGACATCTCAGTCTCCAGTGCGGCGCCGGTGAAGAGCATGCTGCGGTGTCTTCCTGAGGCGGCAGGCCGCCAGATAGAGGGCCACGCTCAGTGCCGAGATCCAGAAGCTCACCGGCCAGTCGGTGGCGTAGGCCAGTGCGATGCCGAGCCAGGCTTCGATGAGCGCCAGCAGGATTGAAAGCATGAATCCATCGACGGCCTGGCTCGTCACGCGCTGCGCCGCCGCGGCCGGGCACACGAGCAGCGTGAAGACGAGCAGCACGCCGACGATCTGGATACTGGCGGCTGTGGCCACTGCCACGATGATGAGGTACAGGATGCCGACCTTGCGTAGCGAGACGCCTTTGGCCTCGGCCAGTTCCGGCTGCAGGCTTGCAAACAGCAGCGGCCTGGAGATGAAGGCGAGCACGACCAGGCACAATGCCGTGCTGGCCCCCAGGATGCGCAGCATGGACCGGTCGACGCCCAGCACATTGCCAAAGAGCAGAGCCGTCACCTGGGAGGCGTAGGCGGTGAAGAAGTGCAGGAACAGCATGCCAAGGCCTAGTGACAGGGCCAGTACGGCGCCGATGGCGACGTCGCTGCCACGCAGGCGCTTGCCCAGCGCGCCCATGGCAGCGGCACCCAGAACCATGAACGCCAGCATGCCGGCGATGGGCGGCGTGCCGATCAGTGCGGCACCTGTGGCGCCGGCAAAGCCGACGTGGGACAGGGCGTGGCCCGCGAAGGCTTGGCCGCGCAGCACCAGAAAATAGCCGGCCGCGCCGGCCAGGATCGCGACCAGACCGCCCGCCATGAAGGCGTTGCGCATGAATTCGTAGTCAAGCATCGTGGACATGATCGGCTTCTTCGGCCGCGGTGTTGCCGGCCATGACGAAGATGCGTTCGCGGTGGCGGACGACATCGATCGGGGTCCCGTACAGACGCGACAGCACCGGTCCGGTCACGACCGATTCGACCGGCCCCAGCACCGCATGGCCTCGCCCGAGATAGAGCACCTCATCGAGCGCGCCCAGCAGCGGGTTGATGTCATGAGCGCTGAACAGAACAGTGGCCGACAGCGCATTGCGGATTCGTCCGACCAGACGCACGACCGCCTGCTGGTGGCGCGGATCCAGCCCCGCCAGCGGCTCGTCCAGCAGCAGTAGTCGGGGGCGCCCGATGAGTGCCTGGGCGAGCAGCAGGCGCTGGCGCTCGCCGCCCGACAGGTGTCCCAGCGGCCGGTCGGCCAGTGCGGCGCCTTCGACCAGGTCCAGCGCCCATTCCACTTCGGCGCGAATTTTTCGCGTCGGCCAGAAAGGTCCCCACCGATGACCGTTGACGGCGCTCGCGACGAAGTCGTAGCCGCGCAGCGGCAACGACAGGTTCGTGGTGCGGACCTGTGGCATGTAGCCGATCCCCGCATTGCCGGCCGCAACGTGCGACCCCAGCACCGAGATCGTGCCGCTGCTTGGTTTGACCAGACCCAGGGCGGCTCGCATCAGCGTGCTCTTGCCGGCGCCGTTGGGCCCCAGCACCCCCACGAAGCGGTTGGCGCCGATTGTGAGGCTGATATCCGACAGGACCACTTGGTCCGCCAGCCGGATGCTCAGATGGTGCAGCGACAGCGCGTCGTTCATGGATGGTCGCCCAGCTTTGCCGCAATGTCCGAAAGCTGTCCGCGCAACCACGACTGGAAGGTCAGGCCGTCAGGCATGGTTTCCGTCACCCCCACGATGGGAACGTGGTGTTCCTCGGCGATGTGTTTGACGCGCTTTGTGAAGGAGTCCTCTTCCTGGCTGTTGTAGAACAGGAGTTTGACCTGGCCCGTTTTCAGATCGTCTTCGAAGGCGCGGATCTGGCTCGGGCTGGGCTCGGTATCGTTCATCACGGCCAGTTGCAGCGCCTGGTTGCGCATGGTGAATCCCAAAGCGTCCGACAGGTAGCCGCACACGGGTTCCGTGGCCGTTACGGGAATGCCGGCGTGGCGCGTGCGCAGGGCGCTGATCGTGTGCTGAAGCTCGTCCAGCGCCCGCAGGACGTGGGCGAGGTTGCCCTGATACGTGGGGCGCCCCTCGGGATCGAGCCCGCTCAGGGCATCAGTGATCGCGGTAGCGACTTTGGGCATGGTCCGCGGGTCGTACCACAGATGGGGATTGACACCCGGCGGGGTCTCCATGAGCTGGCTCGCCACGATGATTCGGCGCTCCTGCCCCGGGGTTGCCGACAGGATCTTGTCCATCCAGGGATCGTAACCGGCGCCGTTGTAGATGACGAGATGCGCATGCGTCAGTGCGCGGGCCACCGACGGGCTCGCCTCGAACATATGAGGGTCCTGTTGCGGGTTGTTGAGGATGCTGTGGACCGCCACGCGCGGGCCGCCGATCTGGGCCGCGATATCGCCGTAGAAGTTTTCGGCGGCCACGATCTGGACGGGCGCGGCCGCAGCCAGACTGCCCGCCGAGGTCGCGATCGCCATGACGGCCGCTCGAGCCGCTTGTACCAACAGCCGCATGAGGTTCCTGCTTGTTGTTGAAGGGTTACGTTATAACATAACATCCGCCTTTCGGCAGTGTGGACAGAGGTCGAAGGCGGTCAAGGGGTGGACGGCGGATGTGCGATGGGCGCGGACGAGGGTGGGATGGACAGCGTCGGCGGCTGCGGGCGGCGCGATGCCTGCGCAGCAAATAGTGCCACAGCCGGTAAAAATGGCTAGGAGTCAGGGCGGTTTAGCCTTCCTTGCCTCGGGCACAGTAATTGCTGCGCCGCTGCCCAACCAGGAGGCAGCATGCAGACCACACGCGGCGGACATGTATTCGATCTCGATCCATCCCCTTCGGCGGAACACGGAAACGGACCTCCGGGCGCCAAGCGATTCACACGCCGACAGTTCGTGCACCTGGCCGTCATCGTTCCTGCGGCGCTCGTCTTGCCGGCCTGGGGTGACGAGGCTCCCCGGCCGGCGTTATCGCGAATTTTCTTTACCAACGACGAGTACCGTTTCATCGTGGCCGCCACCGGGCGCCTGATTCCCGGCGACAGCAAGGACCCCGGCGCCGTGGAGGCCCAGGTGCCGTTTTTCATTGACCGGCAACTGGGCGGACCCTACGGCCGGGCAGATTCCTGGTACATGCGCGGACCCTGGGCGAAGGGAACGGAACAACAGGGCTATCAGCTTCAGCAGACCCCCGCACAGCTCTACCGGCTTGCCATTGCGGCGGTGGATGAACATTGCCGCCAGCAGTACCACAAGCCCTTTGCCGACCTCTCGCCTGAACAGCAGGACACCGTATTGCATGGCTTGGACGAGAAGAAAATCGATCTGGGCGATGTGCCTGCCGTCGCCTTCTTCTCCATATTGTGGCAGAACACCCAGGAAGGCTTCCTCGCCGATCCCATGTATGGCGGCAACCGCAATTTCGTGGGGTGGGACCTCATCGGATTTCCGGGCCCCCGATACAACTATGTGCACGAGATCACGCAGTACGGAAAGCCGTATCCCTACCCGCCCGTGGGCATCATGGGCCGGGACGGCACGCGCCTGAATGCCGACATCTGAGGAGAGACCATGGCGACCCGATTGAATTCAGTGGATGTCGTGCTGGTCGGCTTTGGCTGGACGGCATCCATCATCGCGCAGGAGCTGACGGACGAGGGCCTGCAGGTGCTGGCGCTGGAGCGTGGGGTGGACCGCGCGACCGT
>DATNAI010000054.1:0-6165 GCA_035572875.1 Castellaniella sp.
TAACGCCCTGCGGGACGCCGATGAAGCGCAGGCCGCCGAATTGCGCGCCGCGTTGTTGAGCCGTGCCCACCATGAAAGCGCTATGGTGCGTGAGCACGTGGCCTGGGCGCTGGCGCAGCGCCCGAGCCCTGCGACGATTTCTGGCGATGTTTTTTGCAGCGCCGCTGCTGGGCGACCGGATTGACGCGCTGTCGGTGCGCTGGCCTTGGCCTGTCCCCTTTTTGCGGAGAATTTCAGAATGAAAACGCGAGCCCTTGGAAAAACCGGCCTTGACATCACGCCCCTGGTGTTTGGCGGAAACGTATTCGGCTGGACGGCTGACGAGTCCACTTCCTTCCGGCTGCTCGATGCGCTGACGGACGCCGGGCTGAACGCTGTGGACACGGCGGACAGCTATTCGCGCTGGGTCAACGGCCATCAGGGTGGAGAATCCGAAACCCTCATCGGGCGCTGGCTCCGACGCCATCCGGGCAGGCGCGATCAGCTTGTGTTGATCACCAAGGTGGGATCGGACCTGGGTCCAATGAAGAAGGGCTTGTCCAGGCGCTGGATCACAACAGCCGTCGAGGACTCGCTGCGCCGGCTCCAGACCGACTACATCGACCTGTACCTGTCGCACTGGCCGGATCCGGATACTCCCTACGAAGAGACGCTGACCGCCTACCAGATGCTGCTCAAGGCAGGCAAGATCCGCGCGGTGGGCGCCTCCAATCTGGATGCGGCCCAGCTCACGCAAGCGCTGGATGTAGCCCGGGAGCACGGCCTGCCGCGCTATGACGTGTTGCAGCCCGAGTACAACCTGTACGACCGATCCGGATTCGATGGTGCCTTGCGCGAGCTGACCACGCGCGAGAACATCGGCGTCATCACCTATTACAGCCTGGCGTCGGGTTTTCTGTCGGGCAAATACCGCTCACGAGCCGACTTGGGCAAAAGTCCGCGCGGCCAAGGCGTCGCCAAGTATCTGAACGAGCGCGGCGAGCGCATCCTGGCGGCGTTGGATCAGGTCGCCGACGCGCAACGCGCCAAGCCTGCTGAAGTGGCCCTGGCCTGGATCATGGCGCAAGACGGAATCACGGCGCCTATTGCCAGTGCCACCAATCTGGACCAATTGCAGAGTCTGGTGCGCGCCACTGAGCTGACGCTGACCGCCGAACAACGGGCCGTACTCGACGACGCAAGCCGCTGAGCCCATGTCGCATCAGGTGTCCGACAGTCTCCGGTGACGCGCTGATTCAGGCCGGATGCTCGGCCTGAACAACGATTCGTACGCCCAGCGCCTTGCACACTTTGGCGATCGTGTCGAAGCGCGGGCTGGCGTCGGCCCGCAAGGCCTTATAAAGAGATTCACGGCCAATGCCAGCGGCCTGGGCAATTTGCGTCATGCCTCGCGCACGGGCAGCCACGCCCAGCGCGTGGGCGAGTTCGCCGGCATCGCCTTCCTCGATAACCTGTGTCAGGTAGGCGGCGGTGTCTTCATCGTCGCGCAGATAGCGCGCAGGATCGAAGGTGGGAAGGTCGGAAACCTTGATTGCCTTCTTGCTCATGACTGGCCTCCCTCGTTGGTTCTCAGGGTGCAGGCCAACTCCTTGGCACGCTTGATGTCACGGCTTTGTGTGGCCTTGCTGCCACCTCCGGGCATGACAATCAGCACATCGCCCTGTTCGATGTAGTACATGCGCCAGCCGGGGCCGAAGAATTCGCGCATCTCACTGACACCTTCGCCAACGAGCGCCACATCGCCCAGCAGACCTCGTTCAGCCTTCTCAAGCCTGCGAATGAGGCGGGCGCGGGTCGCAGGATCTTTCAGACTGTCGAACCACGCATCGAATTCCGGCAATTAGTTTTATCGTGTACACGGTTGATTGTATTCGTTCGAATACACCGTATCAAGCCTTGTGTCGATCACACGCAGATAACCATAGCTCGCGTATCCGATTCATCTTCCATGGGCCGTCGTAGACGGCTTGAAAATGAGCTTATATGTACGAATATCTGTTCTCCACCGGCCGCGCAGCGCCCCCACACTCGCGAGGCCACCCCGCCGATACTGCCCCTTCAGACAACAAAAAACCCAACCGAGAACGGTTGGGTTCTGTGCGACTGGTGGCCCGGGGCGGAATCGAACCACCGACACAAGGATTTTCAATCCTCTGCTCTACCGACTGAGCTACCGGGCCAAGAGGCGAAATCATACACGAAATCCCTGCCCATTGCAGCGATCGGCGCCCCAACCATTCCCCCTGGCACCCCGGGGCCTTATAATGCAGGCAGTCCAATCTTGCAACTTTTACCGGGCATGTCTGTTGATGTTCTGACCTTTGGCTTGAACCACGTCTCGGCGCCGGTTTCGGTGCGCGAGCGCGTGTCGTTTCCGGTCGATCTGGTCAAGCCGGCTCTGTCCGCCCTGCGTTCGGCCTTTGGCAGTCGTGTCCGCGAGGCGGCCATTCTGTCCACCTGTAACCGGACGGAGGTCTACTGTGCCGCCGATCCCGACGTGGGGCCGGATCTTCCGGCGTGGCTGGCCGACTTCAATCGTCTGGAAGCCGGCATCCTGGTGCCGCACGTCTACCAATACCAGAAGAACGATGCTGTGCGCCATGCCTTCCGGGTGGCCAGCGGCCTGGATTCCATGGTGCTGGGCGAGCCCCAGATCCTGGGCCAGATGAAGACGGCGGTGCGGGCGGCTGAACAGGCCGGTACGCTGGGCACCTTGCTGCACCAGCTCTTTCAGCGGACCTTTTCGGTCGCAAAGGAAGTCCGTTCGCAGACGGCCATCGGGGCTCAGTCCGTTTCCATGGCGGCGGCGGCCGTGCGGCTGGCCGAGCGGGTATTGGGCGATCTGTCGGATTGCAGCATCCTGTTCATCGGCGCCGGCGAAATGATCGAGCTCTGTACGACCCACTTCGCGGCGGTGCAACCCCGCCAGATCAGTGTGGCCAACCGTACGGTCGAGCGTGCGGAAACGCTGGCGGGGCGCTTCGGCGCCCGCGCGCTGAAGCTTTCCTCGCTGCCCGATCATCTGGCGGAATTCGACGTGGTGGTGTCCTGTACGGCCTCGTCCTTGCCGATTCTGGGCCTGGGGCTGGTGGACAGAGCCGCCCGCGCGCGGCGCCATCGTCCCATGGTGATGGTGGACCTGGCCGTCCCGCGGGACATTGAACCGGAAGTCGCGCGCCTGGCGGACGTCTATCTGTACACCGTGGACGACTTGGGCCGCATGGTGCAGTCCGGCACGGACGCCAGGCGGGCCGCCGTGGTCCAGGCAGAGGCGATCATCGAGACGCGGGTGCAGCATTTCATGCACTGGATGACCAATCGCGAGATTGTCCCGGCCATCATCGACTACCAGCAAAGCGCCGACGCGCTGCGTCTGTCGGAACTGGACCGTGCCCGGCGGCTGCTCGCGCGCGGCGACGATCCCGATGCGGTGCTGGAGCAACTGGCATACAGCCTGACGCATAAATACATGCACGGCCCCCTGGCTGCGCTCAATCGCTCCGAGGGCGCCGAACGCGATCAGCTTCTGTCGCTGTTGCCGCGCCTGCTGCCCGGAGCCGGCGCCCGCCGCCATTAGCGGCGCTGACTTTTCCCTGTCGCCTTTCCGTTCCCGCTGCCCCGCGCGGGGCAGCGCTCCGTTTGATCCCCCGGATTTCCAATCATGAAAGAATCGATGCGCAGCCGTCTGGAACAGCTTGATCAGCGTCTGGCGGAAATCGACGCGATGCTGTCCGAGCCCGATGCGGCCGACGACATGAACCGATACCGGAAGCTCAGCCGCGAACGGGCGGAACTGGAACCCGTGGTGGCGGCCTTCGGCCGGTGGCAACGCTCTTGCGAGGACGAGCAGGCCGCGCGCGAGATGCTGGCGGATCCCGAAATGAAAGCGCTGGCCGAGGAAGAGCTGCGGGGGGCCGACGCGCGGATCGAGCATCTGGAATCCGAGCTTCAGGTGTTGCTGATCCCGAGGGACCCCGACGACGACCGCAGCGTGTTCCTGGAAGTGCGGGCCGGGACGGGCGGCGACGAAAGTGCGCTCTTTGCCGGCGACCTGTTGCGCATGTATTCCCGTTATGCGGAACTGTGCGGGTGGCGGGTGGAGTTCATGTCGGCCAGCGAGTCCGAGCTGGGCGGCTACAAGGAGGTCATCGTCCACGTGACCGGTGAAGGTGTCTACGGCCGATTGAAATTCGAGTCCGGGGCCCATCGCGTGCAGCGGGTCCCGGAGACCGAATCCCAGGGACGCGTGCATACGTCGGCCTGCACCGTGGCCGTGATGCCCGAAGCCGATGCCCAGGAGGCCGTCCAGATCAACCCCAATGATTTGCGCATCGACACCTTCCGCGCCAGCGGCGCGGGCGGGCAGCACATCAACAAGACCGATTCGGCCGTGCGCATCACGCACCTGCCCACCGGGCTGGTGGTGGAATGCCAGGACGACCGTTCCCAGCACCGCAACAAGGACAAGGCCCTGCAGGTGCTGGCCGCGCGCCTGAAGGATCAGCAGCAGCGGGAGACCCATGCGCGCGAAGCCGCCCAGCGCAAGAGCCTGGTGGGGTCCGGAGACCGCTCCGAGCGCATCCGGACCTACAACTTTCCGCAGGGACGCGTGACCGACCACCGCATCAATCTGACGCTGTACAAGCTCGCCCAGGTCATGGACGGAGACCTGGGCGAAATCACCGATGCGCTGCTGGCCGAGCATCAGGCCGAACAGTTGGCGGCCCTGGCGCTGGATTGATGACGACGCTGCGCGAACGGCGGCAGCAATGCCCGTTGCCCTTGCTGGAGTTCCACCTGCTGTGGCAGCAGGTCTTGGGGGTGTCGCGTTCATGGCTGGTGGCGCACGACACGGACCCGCTGACGGATGCTTCCTGTCGCAGCTATGACGCGCTGGAGACTCGCCGGGTGGCCGGCGAACCGATGGCCTACATCCTGGGGATGCGCGAGTTCCTGGGGCGGGATTTTCGCGTGACGCCGGCTGTGCTGATCCCCCGGCCGGAAACCGAATTGCTGGTCGACTGCGGCCTGGAGGCTGTCCGCGACAGGACGGCGCCACGCATCCTGGACCTGGGTACGGGCAGCGGCATCGTGGGAATTTCGATGGCATTGGCGCGGCCCGATGCCCAGGTGAGGGCGACCGACTGCAGCGAGGCCGCGTTGTCGGTCGCGCGAATGAATGCACGCAGCCTGGGGGCAAAGCTATTGTTTTTGCTCGGGAATTGGTACGATGATCCTTGCGGTTCGGGGACTTTCGATGTGATTGTGTCCAACCCGCCCTATGTCCCGGCGGGTGATGCGCATCTGTCTTGCGGCGATCTTCGGTTCGAGCCGGCGGGTGCGTTGACGGACGGAGCCGATGGTTTGTCGGCGTTGCGGACCATTATCCGGGGCGCGCCGCGCCATCTTTCATCCGGCGGGGCGCTTTGTGTGGAACATGGTTTCGACCAGGCGGCCGCTGTTCGGACCCTGTTCCACGCCCAGGGGTTCAGGGACGTTGCCAGCCTGCGGGATCTGGCGGGGATTGAACGTATAACGTGGGGCCGGCTGCCGGCCCGAATTTTTGACGAGTAGTGTGATGAGCGAATCAGCCCAAAACGAAGTAACCCAAAACGAAGCCGCACCTGGCGAATCCGACCAGGCCGAGGTCCAGGCATTCATTCGTGACACCGTGTCGGCCCATGCCGTGGTGCTGTTCATGAAGGGCACGGCCCAGTTCCCGCAGTGCGGTTTTTCGGCGCGTGCCATCCAGGTCCTGAAGGAATGTGGGGTGGGCCAGCTCGTGACCGTGAACGTACTGGACGATCCCGAGGTCCGCCAGGGGGTGAAGGACTATTCCAATTGGCCGACCATTCCCCAGCTATATGTGAAGGGCGAATTCGTGGGTGGCACCGACGTCATGAACGAGATGCACACCAAAGGCGAACTGCTTGAGCTCCTGAAGGAAGCCGGGGCGATCGGGTGACCCCTCCGCGTCGGCTGGTCGTCGGTATCAGCGGAGCGACCGGGGCTCAATACGCCGTTCGCCTGCTGCAGCGCGTCCGCGAACACGGCGGGGTGGAAACCCACCTCGTCATCTCGCCTTCCGGCGTCCTCAACATTCACTACGAGCTGGGCATGACGCGTCAGGCGGTCCATGCGCTGGCCGATTGCTTCTACAACCCG
>DATNAI010000055.1:0-5530 GCA_035572875.1 Castellaniella sp.
CCGCAAGCCGCGGCAGGAAATGGCTGTCCGGCAACAGCGCGTCCGGCCGCACTCGCACCGGGATGCCGGTGACGGTGGCAATGCGGCGCGCGATCTTGCGAAGATCGTCGGTGCCGTCCGCAAACAACAGCGTGGTATGCACATCAGCCCGCAACGCAGGCGGGAGGCTGAGCTCGCGCGCCAGCGGCTGCGCACGGCCCGCGATCCAGGGCTTGTCCACCCGCTGCGCGGCACGGCGCTGCTCCGCGTCCGTGATCGCGCCGGAAAACTGCTGGTGGCTGCGGGCCACATCCTGGGTGGCCTCCTGGTGCCGTGCGGCGGCCTGGCGCAGGCGCTCGGACAGCGCGCATCCCGAAAGCCCGCTGGCAATGGCCACCACGATCAGCCAGCGAACGGGGCCACCGACAGGATGCCGATTCGCCAATGATCGGTGGCCGGTCGCCACGCGGCCTTTCATGAAGAGGCTCCTGGCAGCTGGGTGCGATCGCAGCGCTGTGCCAAGGGTATGACGCGCAGCACCTGATTGGCATAAAAACAGGGTTGCAACGGCCGGTCGCCCAGTTCCGTGGCGGCCAGAAGCCCGCGCACGGCCGGCACGAATTCGTCGCCAAACGCGGCCGAGCCGGCCAGCGGGATATCCACGTCCACCGCCCAATGCTCGGATTCAAACGCCCAGCCGGCCGACCGCGCCCAACGGCCCAAGGCCCGGCGGATATTGCCATCCGCCGGCGTGGCCTCGAAGGGGCTCGACCTGCGAGCGCGATCGGCAACAGGCGCACTCGACGTGGAAGGCCTGCGGCCCGGTGAGCCAGCAGCGTGGCTCGGCATCGGCCCCGCTCGCAGGGGGACGGGCGGCGGCGAAGACAAAAGCGACGAAGGCGGCGGCGCGGTCGGTGACGGCATCGGAGGCAAAGGCGAAGCCGGCACGACCGCGTGCGCCGACGCTGCCGATGCAGCCGCCGGTGCCACCGAGGGAACGGACGAAGCCGATGCGGGAATGGGCACGAGGGGGGAGGCAATGGCGGCCGCCGGCTCGATCAATGCGCCCAGCGGCGCGGACGGGCCGGGGGCCACGGCACCCGACGGTTCGGCGGAAGGCGCCAATCCGCCCGCCGCCGAACCGCCGACGGCCCCGTCCCGCCAGATCTGCGCCTGCAGATGGCCGCCGCGCACCACGAGACGTTCGGGAACGCCCTGGATCACCAGATAATCGCCTTCACGCTCGGGGTGAAGCAGCCGGTCCCCAGCCGCGGTACGCTCAAACAGGGCCGGCGCCAGTTGATTGGCGGGATACTGGAGCCAGGTCCGCCGCCCATCGTCGAAGACCTGCAACGGTGCCAGGGAAGGGTCGCCCTCGATGTGCCAGTCAAAACGGTAATGCCCCGGCGCCGACGACAGGCCGGCCAGCGTGCGCCACCATTGCGGCCCGTCGGATGTGGCGCACCCAGCGAGCGTGAGGGCCAGCACCCCGGCACCCAAAAGTCTGAACATCGCCACCCCCCAAAAGAAAAAGGCACCTGACCGGATCGATCAGGTGCCTATGGTGGCGAGGTGGCGCGCAGCGCGCCAGATCGGGAACTACGGATGGAGCAAAGTGTCTACTTTTTCGGGTGCGCGGTGCTGCGGCGGTGGTGGACCGTCCGCTCGCTCTTGGCGGACGGCGCCGGCGCCATCCCCTGGTGCGCGAGGCTGTTGCCTTCGGTCGCCGCCATGCTCAATGCCGTCACTGCCGGCTGCTTGCCGTCCAGCGCCGAGTCCAGGATCTGGCGGAACCGCGCATGAATGGCGGGATAGTTATGGATACGGAAGCCCTGGGCCGTGGAGGCGGTGCGGCCGGCATACACCGCCACCAGTTGGCGCCACTGCCCCAGATCGCTGTAGTAGCTGTTCGGGGTCTGATCGAACGCGGCCTGCGTCAGCGGCAGGAACCCAGTCTGCTGATACCAGGAGGCCGCCTGCTTCGGTTGCGCCAGCCAACCCAGGAAGGCCACGGTGGCGTCGGTCACCGGCTTGGCGGATTTCATCACCCACAATCCGGAACCGCTCACGAAAGGATTCCCGGGCGAGGCCGTCACATCGGGGTAATACGGCAGGCCGCTCACCCCATAATGCAGCTTGCGCTGGGCGTTGAAGCTGCCGATGTGATCGGAGCTCGACATCAGCACGGCGCATTCGCCCTGGCCGAAGCGTTCGACCGAATGCATGCCGGCATCCGGGCGCACCATGATTTGCGAGCGTACCCAGCTGATCATCAGCGCCAGATGGCGCACGTACGTGGAATCGAACGAGAAGCTGGGCAGGCCCTTGGCCTTCAGGCCGTTTTCCGCGCTCGCGTAAAGCTGATTGTTCACGGCGGCCAGGTTCTCGAGGTTGATGGAGACCGGAAGATCGGACGTGAGCGGGCAGGTGCGCGAGCCGTTGTTGGCCAGCGTCACGAGCTGCCCCTGCAGCTCCATCCACGTCCGCTGCGGCGTCGCCGGCTTCAGGCCCGCCTTCTTGAACGCGTCCTGGTTGTAGTACATGACAGGCACCTGCAACATGGCCGGGAATGCCATGAGACGGCCCTTGGTGTCGCGGACGAAGGCATTGTCCGAGGACAGGAACCAGCGCACATTCTTCAGCTCGCCGGACTTCTCGAGGGTATAGAACGGCTGCACATACGAACGGGCCGCGATCTCGTCCAGGCTGTGCGTGTCACCGATCTGTGCCAGCGCCGGCAGTTTCCTGGCGGCGGCGGCGGCCGCCAGCGCCTGATCCAGCGCCTCGGGCGTATTGAAGGCCTTCAGGGTGACCTGCACGGCGGACTGGCTGCGGTTGTAGTCCTTCACCAGGGTCTGGAAGGCCTCGGCGTTGTGGCCGCTCAGGGAATACCAGACCGGGACTTCGGTCGCCGCCATGGCGGGCACGGTCAACGCGGCCGCCGCCAACGTGCAAACAGCACGAAACCCCGGGCGGAAGGTCCCGGGGCCGAAAGTATGCTTCATCTCTAGTTAATCCAAAAAAGGAAAATCGATATCGGGCGACCGCCCGGACACCACATCCGCCAACGCCCGGCCGGAGCCGGCACCCATGGCCCAGCCCGAAGGGCCGTGACCCGTATTCAGGTACAGATTGCGCAATCGGGTACGCCCGACCAAAGGCACGCTGGAAGGCGTAGCGGGCTGCAGGCCGGACCAGAACTGAACATTATCAAAATCCAATCCGCTTGGGAACAAGGCGCGGGCGCGTTCCACGAGTTGATTGCAACGAGCTGTATTCAAGGACCGCGCATAATTGCCGATCTGGGCCGTCCCGGCGATGCGCAGACGGTCTCCCAGCCGGGTGATGGTCACGCCGGCCGCATCGTCGACCAGACTGATCTCGGGAACGACGGACGCATCGCGCACGCCGAACGTGGCCGAATAGCCTTTGGCTGGGTACACGGCACAAGGCAGCCCCAGCGGCCGGGTCAGCATGGGCGTGAAACTGCCCAGTGCCAGCACGAACGCATCGGCGTGCAAAGGCCTGAAGAAACCATCGGGATCGACCAGTTCCGCGACCGATACGCGGCCATTGACGGGCACCAGCCGATTCACACGCGTATTGAAATGAAAGGTCACCCCGGCGGCCTGGGCGTGTTCGGTGAGCGCCCGCGCGAACAGATAGGCATCGCCCGCCTGGTCGCCAGCCCAATAATCGCCGCCCACCACGCGATCGATGGCCGGCGCCAGAGCCGGCTCCAGGCGGAGGATCTCGTCCGGACCCACGATGCGACGCCGCTCCTCCCCGCCCGGCAGGTCGGCAAGCCCTTCCCGCGCTCGTGCCATCGCGCGGGCATCCGAATAGAGCGTCAGCACTCCGCGGGCCGAGTGGTCACAGGCGATGTCCAGATCGGAGCGCAGCGACTGCAGGGCGTCCTGGCTATATTGCGCCAGATTCACCAGCGCGCGCAGATTGACCGGATGCCGGGCAGCGCGGCACTGGGCGAGGAACCGCAGGCACCAGAGCCACTGGTGGGGGCTCAGGCGCAGCGCCACGCCGAACGAGGCGTCGCCCCGTCCGAGCCCATGCAGCAGCAGTGCCCGCAGGGCACGCGGGCTCGCCCAGGGGCGAGATTGGCCAACCGAGATCAGCCCGGCACCCGCACGGCTGGTCTCCAGCGCAGGCCCGGCGCGCCGGTCGACCACCACGACCTCATGGCCGGCTTGCGCAAGCCACCACGCACTGCAGACGCCGACGATGCCCGCGCCGAACACCGCCACCCTCATGATCGCGCTCCCACGGCCTCTCGCTCCGGTCCTGTGTCAGGCGCCAGACAATATGCCCGCCCGATCCGCCTCGGACGTAAAAGCATCGGCAAAGAAGGCGTCGGGCGGCAGGCCGCAGTGTTGCACGAAATCGCGCCGGGCGGCTTCAACCATGGCCGGTGCGCCGCACGCATACACCTGGTGCGCCGACAGATCGGGCAGATCCTGCATCACTGCCTGGTGGACCCAGCCGGTGCGCCCGGTCCAGCCGTCTTCGGGGCGCGCTTCCGAGACCACCGGCACAAAGCGGAAATCCGGGAGAGCCGCCTGCCAGCCGGCAGCCAGCGCCGACTGATACAGGTCGGCCGGGCGCCGACCGCCCCAGTAAAGGACCGCCGGCCGCGCGTCTCCGCGCGCGATCATGGCCTCGAGCATGGCCTTGATGGGAGCGAATCCCGTGCCGCTGGCCAGAAAGACAATGGGACGCGCCGCGTCCTCGCGCACGAAGAAGGAACCCAGCGGACCCTCGATGCGCAGGATGTCGCGGACCTTCAGGGGCGCATCACCCTCGCCGAAGATGCGACCGGTGAAGGCGCCGCCCGGCATGTGCCGCACGTGGAGGTCCACGCGGTGATTCTCGGCCGTGGCGCACGCCATGGAATAGCTGCGCCGCACCCCGTCCTTGAGCAGGAATTCCAGGTACTGGCCCGGGTAGAAATGAAAGGCTTCGGCCGTGGGAAGCTGCAGGACGACCCGCATGACGTCCGCACTCAGCGGCTCCAGGGCCTGGACACGCACCGGCATCTTGCGCACCACCACGTCGCTGGACAGGTGCACTTCCTGTGCCTCGATCACCAGATCGGAAGCCGGGCGCGCCTGGCACAGCAGCGTGTAGCCCTGCGCCAGATCGGCGGCGCCCAGAATCCGTGCCGGCGCCGGGCCGGCATCGTACTGGCCTGACACGACCCGCGCCCGGCAAGTCGAGCAGGTGCCCGTCCGGCAACTGTAAGGCAGCACCAGACCAGCGGCGAGCGCCGCGTCCAGCACGGTCTGTCCCGGTTCGACCGAGAATTCCTGGCCTGCGGGCTGCACCGATACCCTGAAGCTCATGATCCTTCCCTTTGCAGCATTCCCACCCCCATTTTAGGCCCCGGTCGAAGCGGGACCCGACCAGAGGCTGGGCTGCTTGAGCCGCGTCGCCAACAGCTTGCCCTTGCGCGCCCGGTGGCCGGCATATTCCAGCAGGTCCTCGGGGGACAGCACGAGTTCCGAATCGCGCGCCCGGTACACGCCGCGCAGCACGA
>DATNAI010000056.1:0-13469 GCA_035572875.1 Castellaniella sp.
TTTGCTGATGGTCGGTTGAGGCTCCACAGAGGCGATCTGCGCCTCCAGCCACCTCACGCTACCCGCCGCGCTGACCCGAGAAGTGGATTCCTTGGCATAGCGCATGTCAAACCCACAGAAATCTCGTAACGACACGATATCCGAGAGCGTCAACATATCGCCGGCAGCGAACTCAGCCACGAGGTCTCGGCCATGAGCGTGCTCCCACTGAAGCAGAACTTCAATGTCGCCGAGCTTGTTGCGAATGGTGTTGACTGCCGCGCCACCGTTACGGAGCTGTGCGGTCTCGAACAGCGTCGGGTAGAACAGCGGAAGCCCGCTCTCATCGAGCAGGAAAGGAACGCGCTCACCGCCTTGCATCACTCGCACGGATAATCGCATCGGCTGCACCCGTTCTCTACAATAATTCATAGTACAGCACTAGCGAATTATTGATCAACACTTTTTCAAAGCATAAAAAAAGGAAACCCGCATAAACACGGGCCTCCTGAGGATTACTACCAACAATTAGGAACTAGTGTTCGCTAAAAAGGGATGTCGTCGTCCATGTCGGCCATATTGCTGGCGGGAGCAGCCGCCGGCGCGGCCGGGCGCGGCTGCTGGGCCGGACGCCGGGCCGGGGCCGGCGCCTGCGAGAAGCCGCTGGCGTCCCCAGCGGCATCGCCGCCGCCTTCGCGCCCACCCAGCATCTGCATCTGGTCGGCCACGATCTCGGTGCTGTAGCGGTCGGCGCCGGTTTCCTTGTCCTGCCATTTGCGGGTCTTCAGGCGCCCCTCGACATAAACCGAACGGCCCTTGCGCAGGTATTCACCGGCAATTTCCGCCAGGCGGTTGTAGAACACCACGCGGTGCCACTCGGTTTCATCGCGGCGCTCGCCGCTCGCCTTGTCCTTCCAGGTGCTGGTGGTGGCGATGGATACGTTGCAGATGGCGGCACCGTCCGGACTGTAACGGACTTCGGGGTCGCGCCCCAGGTTGCCGACGAGAATGACTTTGTTGACGGAGGCCATGGCGAGAATCCTGTGTTGAACGATGTGGCCCGATTATCGCGGCAAACGCCGCCGGGCGAACACATCGAAAGACGCTAAATGGACATTATCGCCCATGAGGGTTTGCCTCTCAACAGCGGCCGGCTGCCGCCTCAGGCGTGCGCCATTTCGTGGAACCCGCGCGCGGTGAACAGCCACACGGCGGCGAGCATGGCGGCCACCCAGAAGACCAGCGACGGGCCGCCCGAGCGCACCAGCAGGCCCCCGAGCACACCCCCGGCGAACACGCCCAGCGACTGCGCCGTGTTGTAGAAACCCAGCGCCAGCCCCTTGAAGGTAGGCGGCGCCACGCGCGACACCAGGGACGGCTGCAGCGCCTCCAGGATGTTGAAGAACACGAAAAAGCCGATAAGGGCCGCCACCACCAGCGCAAACGACGCCTGGAGCCAGGGCAGCAGGCCCAGCACCACCACCAATCCCAGCACCGACCATTCCAGGGCGGCCTTGTGCGCCTTGCGCGTCTCGGTATAGAACACAGCCGGCACCATCAGCACAAAGGACGCCAGGATCACGGGCAGATAGACCTTCCAGAGCGTGGCGGAATCAAAACCGCCCAAATGCCCCAAAAGCCCGGGTGCCACCATGAACAGCGACATCAGGATGAAATGCAGGCAGAACACGCCAAAATTCAGGCGCAGCAGCCCGCCATGGTGCAGCACGTCGCGCGCGGTGGCCTGCACGATGTCGGCTTCCGAGCGCGGCACGCTGGGGACGAAGAACATGGCGATCAGCAAGCAGAGGAAGCCCAGCAGGCTGATGGCCCAGAACAGGCCCGACAGGCCGAATTCCCCCACCAGCATGGGCGACAGGACCAGCGACAGCGCGAACGAGATTCCGATGGAACCGCCCACCATGGCCATCGCGCGGGTGCGGACCTCCGGGCGCGTGGCATCCGCGATCCAGGCCGTAATGGCCGCCGACACGGCGCCCAGCCCCTGGACCACGCGGCCCGCCGTCACCCAGTCCACATCATTCGTCAACGCGCAAATCACCCCGCCCAGCACGAACAACAGCATGCCAAAGACAATCACGGGCCGGCGTCCGTAGCGGTCAGATGCCATGCCCAGCGGAATCTGCATCACGGCCTGAGTCAGGCCATAGGCGCCCAGCGCCAGGCCCACCCGTGCCGGATCATCGCCGCCCACCAGCGTGCGGGCGGCCACGGCAAAGATGGGCGTCAGCAGAAACAGGCCCAGCATGCGGGCCGCGAACAGCGTGGCCAGCGCCACGCTGCTCTGGCGCTCAAGCGGAGTCAGCTTCAGCGCAGAAGACGCGGAAGAAGGAGAGCGTGGCCGGAAGGACATGATTGCAGGGCGTTCCATGCAGGGGTGAGCAGAGGCTGCGCGTTATAGTACCAAGTTGGCCTTTTCAGAACCTGAACCCCGGATGGGCATGGACGCCATTTGCATTCGCGGTGCGCGCACGCACAATCTCAAGGATATTTCGCTGGACTTGCCCCGGCGCAAACTGGTCGTCGTCACCGGCTTGTCGGGTTCCGGCAAGTCATCCCTGGCCTTCGATACGCTGTATGCCGAAGGCCAGCGCCGCTATGTGGAAAGCCTGTCGGCCTACGCGCGGCAGTTCCTGCAGATGATGGACAAGCCCGACGTGGACGTGATCACGGGCCTGTCACCGGCCATCGCCATCGAGCAGAAGTCCGCGGGCCACAATCCCCGCTCCACGGTGGGAACGGTCACGGAAATCCATGACTACCTGCGTCTGCTCTATGCGCGCGTGGGAACGCCCTATTGCCCGGAGCACGGGCTGCCGCTGCAGGCCCAGAGCGTGAGCCAGATGGTGGACCAGGTGCTGGCCTTGCCCGAAGGCAGCCGCCTGGCGATCCTGGCCCCTTTTGCGCGCGCCAGCCAGACGGACCTGACGGCGGAGTGCCGGCGGCTGCAGGCACTGGGCTTCGTGCGCGCCCGTATCAACGGCGAGATCACGGTGATCGACGGCAGTTCACCCCTGCCGGCGGCCGAGGCGCCCTGGGATCTGGACGTGGTGGTGGACCGCTTGCGCGCGCGCCCCGACAGCCGCCAGCGCCTGGCCGAGAGCTTCGAGACGGCTTTGGAGCTGGCCCACGGACGCGCGCTGGTGCTGGACATGGATTCGAACCAGGAATGGGCGACCTCCTCGGCCTATGCCTGTCCAGTATGCGGGCGCGGCATGGCGGGGCTGGAGCCCCGGCTGTTCAGCTTCAACAATCCGGCGGGTGCCTGCCCCACCTGCAACGGCCTGGGGCAGGTCGAGTCCTTCGACCCGGCCCGCGTGGTCGCCTTTCCCGAACTGAGTCTCGCCGCCGGGGCCATCTACGGCTGGGACCGGCGCAACGCCTTCAGCTATGCCACGATGGCGAGCCTGGCGCACCATTACGGCTTCAGCCTGGACACCTCCTACCAGAAGCTGGACGCCACTATCCGCGCGGCCATCCTGCATGGGTCGGGCGACGAACAGATCGCCTTCCAGTATCTGGGCGAGGGGGGTGTTCCGACCTTGCGGCACCACGCTTTCGAAGGCGTGATCCCCAATCTGGAGCGCCGCTGGCGCGAAACCCATTCCACCGCCGTGCGCGAGGAGCTTGGACGCCTGCGCCATACCCTGGCCTGCCCCGCGTGTCATGGGACGCGCTTGTGCGAAGAAGCGCGCCACGTCCTGATCGGCGACGAGCCAGGGCCGGGCGAGCGCCGCGGCCGCGCCATCTTCGAAATCGAAGCCATGTCGCTGGCCGATTGCCGCCAGTGGTTCTCGACCTGGACGCTCTCCGGTCCCCGCCGGGAGGTCGCGGAACGCATCACCCACGAAATCCGGGCGCGCCTGGACTTCCTGGACAACGTAGGGCTGGGATACCTGGCACTGGACCGCAGCGCCGACACGCTCTCGGGCGGTGAAGCCCAGCGCATCCGGCTGGCCAGCCAGATCGGCTCCGGCCTGACCGGCGTCATGTACGTGCTGGATGAACCCTCCATCGGCCTGCACCAGCGCGACAATCACCGCCTGATCGAAACCCTGCAGCAGCTTCGCGACCTGGGCAACAGCGTGATCGTGGTGGAGCACGACGAGGACATGATCCGCGCCGCCGACCACGTCCTGGACATGGGGCCGGGCGCCGGAGAACAGGGCGGCGCGATCGTGGCGCAAGGCACTCCGGCCGAAATCGCGGCCGATCCGCAGTCCCTGACGGGCCAGTACCTGGCCGGAACCCGGCGCATCGTCGTCCCGACCCGACGCCCCGTGAGCGACGACCAGGCATGGCTGCGCCTGCTGGGCTGCAGCGGCCACAACCTGAAGCAGGTGGACCTGGCGATTCCGGTCGGCCGTCTCACCTGCGTGACCGGCGTATCCGGCTCGGGGAAGTCCACGCTCGTGAACGACACGCTGGTGGCGGCGCTGGCCCAGTCCCTGAATCGGGCCCAGGCCGCCCCCGCGCCTTACCGAAAGCTCGACGGCCTGGAGGCCTTCGACAAGATCATCAGCGTGGACCAGAACCCCATCGGCCGCACGCCGCGCAGCAACCCGGCGACCTATACGGGCCTGTTCACCCCCATCCGCGAACTCTTCGCGGGCGTGCCGGAGGCGCGCCTGCGCGGCTACGACCCGGGGCGATTCTCCTTCAACGTGAAGGGCGGACGCTGTGAAGCCTGCCAGGGCGACGGCGTGGTGCGGGTGGAAATGCACTTCCTTCCCGACATGTATGTGCCCTGCGAAGTCTGCCAGGGACAGCGCTACAACCGGGAAACGCTGGACATCCGCTACCACGGCCACAACATCAGCGAGGTCCTGGACCTGACGGTCGCCCAGGCGCTGGACTATTTCGAGGCTGTTCCCGTCATCGCGCGCAAGCTGCAGACGCTCATGGACGTGGGGCTGTCCTACATCCGGCTGGGCCAGAGCGCCACCACACTGTCGGGCGGCGAGGCGCAGCGCATCAAGCTGTCCCAGGAACTGTCGCGGCGCGGCTCGGAGCGCACGCTGTATGTGCTCGACGAGCCCACCACGGGACTGCACTTCCACGACATCGCGGTGCTGCTGGATGTGCTGCAGCGCCTGGTGGACGCCGGCAGCACCGTGCTGGTGATCGAACACAACATGGACGTCATCAAGACGGCGGACTGGATCGTGGACCTGGGTCCCGAGGGCGGGGCTGGCGGCGGGCGCATCGTCGCCCAGGGCACACCCGAAACCGTCGCCACCGCTCGCGGCAGCCACACCGGCGAATGCCTGCGCGGCGCGCTCGCCTGAAGCCCGCGGGCCGCGCGGCCCACGGGCGACACCGCAATCAATCCATGCGAAACAACGCCCGGTGCTCGCGGATGGCGTAGCGGTCGGTCATGCCGGCAATGTAGTCCGCGATCGCACGCGCCTGCTCCACCGGATCGTCGCGCCGGTATTCGTCCGCCAGCAGACGCGGGTCGTCCAGGAAGGCCTGGAACAGCTCGCGCACGACGCGGCGTGCCTTGCCCATCATGCGCATCACCTGGGAATGGCGATACAGGTTGCGCAACAGGAACTGCTTGAGCGCATCGGCCTGCGCCTGGATCGTCGGCGAAAACGCCGCGAGGGGCGGCCCGGCGCGCAGTTCGTCCACGGACTGCGGCGCCAGCGCCAGGATGCGCGCCTGCGTGGTGTGCGTCAGGTCCAGCACCAGCGTATTGATCATCGACCGGATGACCTCGGACACCAGCCGCCTGGGCTCCACGTCCGGATAGCGGCGCAGCACCTGATCATGATGCACGGCAAAGATCTCCAGATGCATCAATTGCGGCACCGTGATCAGCCCGGAACGCAGCCCATCGTCCACGTCGTGGTTGTTGTAGGCGATCTCGTCCGCCAGATTGGTGATCTGCGCTTCCAGCGACGGCTGGGTACCCGCCAGGAACCGCTCCCCCACATCGCCCAGCGCACGCGCGTGGCGGCGCGAGCAGTGCTTCAGGATGCCCTCGCGCGTCTCGAAGCACAGATTCAGGCCGTTGAAGGCGGCGTAGCGCTCCTCGAGTTCGTCCACCACGCGCAGACTTTGCAGGTTGTGCTCGAAACCGCCGGCTTGCGGCGCCAGTTCGTGCAGACAGGCGTTCAGTTCGTCCTGTCCGGCGTGCCCGAAAGGCGTATGGCCCAGGTCATGCGCCAGCGCGATGGCCTCGGTCAAGTCCTCATGCACCCCCAGGCTGCGCGCCAGGGTGCGTGCGATCTGGGCCACCTCGATACTGTGCGTCAGGCGCGTGCGAAACAGGTCGCCCTCGTGATTGAGAAAGACCTGGGTCTTGTACTCCAGCCGCCGGAACGCGGAACAATGGATGATGCGGTCGCGGTCGCGCTGGAAATCGCTGCGGCCTTGCGGCGCGGGCTCCGGATGACGGCGCCCCCGCGTGGCCTCGGGGCGGCAGGCATAAGGAGCAAGCGTCGCCATGATGCAGGTCCCTAGGCGCCCAGGCGCGCGGGCTCGAGCAGCGGCCGCACCGTCTCGTCATCCACGGCCCGGACCTGCGCGCGGCCCAATTGCGTCAGCAACACATACCGTATGTGTCGTCCCTGATTCTTTTTGTCCACCCGCATCAGGTCCAGCCAGCGCTGGACGCCCAGGTCCGGCGCCTCGATCGGGCAACCGATGGCCGCCACCAGGTCCCGGATGCGCCCGGCCACCGACGGGTCCAGCCCCATCACCCGCACCGAAAGCTCGGCGGCCATCACCATGCCGCAACCCACGGCTTCGCCATGCAGCCATTGCCCATAACCCAGGCCGGACTCGATGGCGTGGCCAAAGGTATGGCCAAAATTCAGGATGGCGCGCAGCCCCGATTCGCGTTCGTCCTGGGACACGACGCGCGCCTTGATCTCGCACGAGCGCCGCACGGCATGCAACACGGCGTCCTCGTCCAGCGCGCGCAACGCCGCGACATGGTTCTCGCACCACGCAAAGAAGTCGGCGTCGGCGATCATGCCATGCTTGATGACCTCGGCCAGGCCGGCGGAGACTTCCCGCGCCGGCAGCGTCGCCAGCACCGCCGGGTCGATCTCCACGGCCAGTGGCTGGTAAAACGCGCCTATCATGTTCTTGCCGCGCGGGTGGTTGATGGCGGTCTTCCCCCCCACCGACGAATCCACCTGCGCCAGCAGCGTGGTGGGCACCTGGATGAAACGAATGCCGCGCATGTAGCAGGCCGCCGCAAAGCCGCAGATATCCCCCACGACTCCACCGCCCAGGGCCACCAGCACCGCATGGCGGTCCAGGGCGTGCTCCAGCAGCGCGTCGAAGATGCGGTTCAGGGAATCCCAGGTCTTGTATTGCTCGCCGTCCGGGAGCTCGACCCGCAGCACTGGCCTGCCGGCCGCCCGCAGCGTGCCGCACACCGCGTCGCCGTACAGCGCACCCACCGTGGTGTTGGTGACCACGACGACCGAGGTGGCGTCCGCCGGGACGCTCTGAGCGAGCAATGCCAGCCGCCCGGCACCGATATGGATGGGATAGCGCCCGCCGGGGGCATCGACCTGGACCGTCAGCATGAAGGCTCCTGGGACTGAGTGGCGCGCAGCAGCGGCAATAAATGCTGCAACACGTGAGAAATGGGCTGGTCGGCGGTATCCAGCGTGATGTCGGCCAGCTCCGCATACAGGCGCTCGCGCTGGGCGATCAGATCGGCCAGGCGCTGGCGCGGATCCGGGGTATGCAACAGCGGGCGATTGCGATCGCGCGCCACGCGCCGGTAGAGTTCGTCCACCCCGGCGCGCAGATAAACCACACAGCCGCGCGCCTTCAGCATGGCACGGTTTTCGGCCGCCAGCACCGCCCCGCCACCGGTCGCCAGGACCAGGCTGGTCTTGCGCGTGAATTCGTCCAGCGCGGCCGTCTCGCGGCGCCGGAAACCCGCTTCGCCCTCGATATCGAAAATGGTGGCCACGCGCACGCCGCAACGCGCCTCGATGGCCTGGTCCAGATCGATGAATTCACGGCCCAGTGCCGTTGCAAGCTGCCGTCCGATCGTGGTCTTGCCCGCCCCCATCATGCCCACCAGGAAAACGGACGAGACGCCATCCCCGCGCCCGGACGCAGGCCCTGCAGAGTCAGTCACAGCACATGCGTTCGTCATCGCGCATCAAGTATGGGGTGGTTCGTTTGCGTGTATTATCGCATTTGCGGTTCGTTCACCCGGCGCGGTTCGATCTCAGCCCGCAGCATTCAGTTACATAGACCCTGCCCAGACCTGCTGGGCCGCCCGGGCCCTGGCTTTACAATCGCCCCTGATGAGCTCTTCCTCCCAATCTTCTTCCCGTCAGCAGGCGCCTGCCCGTTCGTGGCTTTCCCGATTCGTCCTCAAGGCGATCGTCGTATGCGCAGGCCTGGGCTTGTGCGGCGCGCTGCTCATGACGCTGGCCTTGGCGCTGGCCTGGCCCAATTTGCCCGACCTGCACGCGATGACCGATTACCGGCCCCGTATTCCGCTGCGTGTCTACACGGCCGACAACGTACTGATTGGGGAATTCGGCGAAGAACGCCGCAACGTCCTGCGCTTCGATGAAATCCCGGACGTGATGAAGTCGGCCATCCTGGCCGCTGAAGACGACCGCTTCTACCAGCATGGCGGCATCGACTGGACGGGCGTGATCCGGGCCGCCATCGCCAATGTGGTGCACATGTCCAAGACCCAGGGCGCGAGCACCATCACCATGCAGGTGGCGCGCAATTTCTACCTGTCGTCGGAAAAGACCTACACCCGCAAGTTCTATGAACTGCTGCTGACCTTCAAGATCGAGGCGACCCTGTCCAAGGACCAGATCCTGGACCTGTACATGAATCAGATCTTCCTGGGACACCGGGCTTACGGTTTCGCGGCCGCCAGCCGCACCTATTTCGGCAAACAGTTGTCGGAGATCACGCCGGCCGAGGCCGCCATGCTGGCGGGCATTCCGAAGGCCCCCTCCCGCTTCAACCCGATTTCCAATTTTGACCGGGCCAAGGCTCGCCAGGGCTACGTGCTCGGACGCATGCGCGCCCTGGGCTACCTGACCGAAGCCGAATACCAGGCGGCCATGAAGCAGCCCATCGTGGTCAAGTCCGCCGCCGGCACGCCGACCGGCCGCTACGCCGTGCATGGCGAATATCCGGCCGAACTGGCGCGGCAGCTGCTCTACGGCGTGTATCAGGACGACATCTACTCGCGCGGATTCAACATCTACACCACGATAGACTCCAAGGACCAGGAAGCCGCCTACGATGCCGTTCGCGCGGGCGTATTGGACTACACCCGCCGCGCGCCCTTCCCGGGCCCGGAAGGCGACGTCGACCTGCCCGCCGGCATCGAGGGCAAGACCGACGCCTTCAATGACCTGCTCGACGAGCTGCAGGACAAATACCCGGACAGCGGGGATCTGCTCACCGCGGTGGTCCTTTCGGCCAGCCCGACGGACGTGAAAGTCGCGCGCAGCGCCACGCAGATCATCGACGTCAATGACAAGCGGGCCCTAAAGGTCATCGCCCGCGCCCTGACGCCCAAGGCCAAGGAGTCCGTCCGCCTGCAGCGCGGGTCGGTTGTGTATATCCACCAGATGGACGGCTACTGGGAAATCATCAACAAGCCCACGGTGCAGGCGGCACTGGTTTCGCTACGCGCCCAGGACGGCGCCGTTGAAGCCATGGTGGGCGGCTTCGACTTCGAAGAAGGCAAGTTCAACCGCGTGACCCAGGCCTGGCGGCAACCGGGATCGTCCTTCAAGCCGTTCATCTACGCCTCCGCACTGGAACGCGGCCTGACCCCCGCTACGCAGATCTCTGACGAGCCGTTCTCGCTGACTGCGGAACAGACGGGATCCAAGGCCTGGAACCCGAAGAACTACGGGAACGCCTACGACCCCGTCCTGACCATGCGCCAGGGCCTGTATAAATCCAAGAACATGGTGTCCATCCGCATTCTCCAGGCCGTGGGGCCCAAGTACGCCCAGGACTACGTCACGCGCTTCGGTTTCGACCGCTCCCGGCAACCGGCCGTGCTGCCGATGGCTCTGGGCGCCGGATCCGTGACGCCGATGCAGCTCGCGGGCGGCTATGCCGTCTTCGCGAACGGGGGCTACCGCGTGCCGCCATTCCTGATCGACCATGTGACCGACAGCGCCGGCAAGATCGTCATGCGGGCGCGCCCGACGGTGGCGGGTGACACACTGGCGCGCGTCATCGATCCACGTACCGTCTATGTGATGGACGACATGCTGCGCGGCGTGGCCACGTTCGGCACGGGCGCGCGCGCCCACCGCGAACTGGGCCGCAACGACGTCGGCGGCAAGACCGGCACCACCAATGACTCCCAGGACGCCTGGTTTGCCGGATTCACGCCCAAACTGGTGGCCGTGGCCTGGATGGGATTCGACCAGCCCAAGTCCCTGGGCCAGGGCGAAACCGGCGGTGGCGCCTCGCTGCCCATTTGGGTGAGCTTCATGCGCACGGCGCTGAAGGGCCAGCCGGAAACGCCGCCGGGTCCCATGCCCAGCGGCCTGACCAAGCTCGACGGCGACTACTATTTCGACGAATACCCGCCGGGCACGGCGATCGCCCGCGTGGGTCTGCCCGCCCCGGGCGACCCGGCACCCGGCCACCCGTCGGGCAACACACCGGACGGCATCGGCAATCTGCTCAACCAGCTGCAGGGCAACGCTACCCCGCAAAAACCTTCCAACAACCCACCTGGCAGCGCCGTCACCCAGCCGGTGCGCGTCCCCTTCTGATGAAGCTCGAACCCTCTTTCCTGCGAGCCGCGCGCCTGGTCACTGTCAGCGTCGCCTTCCTCTTGGCGGGCTGCGGCATGAAGGGCCCGCTGCAGCATCCCGCGCCGCCGCCCGCCGATGCGGAACTCGCCACGCCGCCGACCGTGGCGCCGGCGCCCAGCCCGCCCGCCGCGCCGGCCGGGCCGCGGCCATGATCACCATGAGTCCGGATTATTCATTTCCCATGCGCGACGGCGTCCTGTACGCAGAGGACATTCCGCTTACCGAGTTGGCCGACCGCTATGGCACTCCCCTCTACGTCTACTCGCGCGCGGCGCTGCACGCCGCCTGGCAGAGCTACGAACGCGCCATCGCCGGGCGCGACGCACTGGTCTGCTTCGGAGTGAAGGCCAACTCCAACCTGGCCGTGCTGCATGAGTTCAAGCGCCTCGGCGCGGGATTCGACATCGTATCGGGCGGGGAACTGGCCCGCGTCCTGGCCGCCGGCGCACGCGCCGACCGTATCGTGTTCTCGGGCGTGGGCAAGCAGAGCTGGGAAATCCGCTCCGCGCTCACGGCCGGCATCAAATGCTTCAACATCGAATCGGCGGCAGAGCTCGACCGCCTGGCCGACATCGCGCACGAAATGGGACTGGTCGCGCCTATCTCGTTGCGCGTCAACCCGGACGTGGACGCACAGACGCACCCTTATATTTCCACCGGGTTGAAGGAAAACAAATTCGGCGTGGACATCCACCAGGCCCCTGAACTCTACCGGCAGGCTCTGCAGCATGCCAGCCTCAAGATCACGGGCGTGGACTGCCACATCGGCTCGCAGATCACCAGCGTCTCACCCTACCTGGACGCACTGGAGAAACTGCTGGCCCTGATCGACCGCCTTTCCACCGACGGCATCCGCCTGGAGCACCTGGATCTGGGCGGCGGCCTGGGCATTCGCTACACCGACGAAACACCGCTGGATCCCGCCGTTCTGCTGGATTCCGTATTCCAGCGCCTGGCGGCGCACGGGCTGGACTACCTGCAAGTGGTGCTGGAGCCCGGCCGTTCGCTGGTGGGCAACGCCGGTGTGCTGCTCACGCGCGTGGAATACCTGAAACGCACCCCGGTCCGCAATTTCGCGATCGTGGACGCGGCCATGAACGATCTGATGCGCCCCGCCCTGTATGAGGCCTGGCACGGAGTCGTCCCCGTCGAAGCACGTGCGGGAACACCCACCGAGACCTGGGACATCGTCGGCCCCATCTGCGAAAGCGGTGACTGGCTGGCACGCGACCGGACTCTGCCGCTGGAGCAGGGCGACCTGCTCGCCATCCAGTCGGCCGGCGCCTACGGCTTTTCGATGTCGAGCCAATACAACACGCGGCCGCGCGCAGCCGAAGTGCTGATCGACGGCCAGGACTCCTATCTGGTGCGTCCGCGCGAATCCACGCAAGCGCTTTTCGCATCCGAGCGCATTCCCCACAAAGGTTAATCTCCGGTCCGGTCCAACCTGTGGTTGAATTGAGGACCGCCGCCTCCAATCCCAGCGACTGAATCGCTCTTTGTGAGACGCGGCGCGGCGACCCTAAAGTTCCTGCAGAATGGGCCGTCAATGCCGTTGGTGTGGGCTTGTCGTCCGCACACATTCGTAATGTCGCGTAGTCCTATGGCGCAGAAGAATCATCCGCCGGTTCGTGCCACCCGTCGGTTCGCCCGGCTTTCGGGCCGGCTGGCACCGCTTGTCACGCACGTCCTGGTGCCGCTGCTGATCGTGCTCTGTGTGGTGGCCGGCATCGCCGTGCTCCCACCGCTATTTGGCAACCACCAAGGCCAACCCCTGGCCACCCGCTTTCTCGTCCAGTCCACCGTCACCGACCCGGATACCGCCATCCTGCGGCTCACGCAGCGCCCCAGCCGGCTCACCGAACGGCTGCCCGCCGGTACCGTCTGGCTGCTGGCCGAATTGCCCGTCCGGACGGCCGCCTCACCGCTGCCCCAGGAATTGCTGCTGCCCTCCCACCAATTGGTGGCGCCCGCCTGCTGGCTGCTGGAGCGCAACGCGTATCCATCGGGCCACGAACCCTGGACGCTGGTGCCGATGCCCCTGCACACGAGCATCGCCGGCACCCAGATGCCATTGCCGACGGCCACGACCGCCCGCCAGGCGCTGTGCCGCGTCGGCCTGGCGCAGCCCGCGCGTCTGTCCCTGGAGCGATGGGATCGAACGGATCTCTCCGACGCCTCGGCGCGCGATGCGCGGTCTCTCGGCCTGTTGCAGGGTGGTCTGCTCACGCTGGCGCTGTTCCTGTTCGTGATCGCCGTGACCATGCGCGAATGGCCTTACGTGCTGCTCGCCTGCTGGCTGGTCGGCAACATGCGGCTGGGCGCGTGGGCGCTCGGGTGGGACTACCAGTGGCTGGGCCTGTTGATTGCGCCGGAGTACCTGCCGTGGGTGCGCAAGTTCACGCTGGTGCTCTATTACCTCGTCACCTACCATCTGTTTGCCGATCTGTTCCGTGAAAGCCTGGAGACTTCGACCCAGACCCGCGTGCGCAAGATCGGCACCCTGAGCAGCCTGGTGCTGCTGGTCGCCACAGTGGCGCTGCCCTACGACTGGTTCCAGACCATCGTCTTCCTGGCGGCGTGGCTCGCCACGGGCCTGGTCGCCATCCTGCTCATCCATGCCCTGTTCCGCTCGCACACACGCACCCGGCTGTGGCATACCGTAGGCGT
>DATNAI010000057.1:0-9223 GCA_035572875.1 Castellaniella sp.
TGAGCGGCAGGCCCACCACGACCGCATCCGGCTGCCACTCGGCCAACAGCGCGCCGACTTGCTCGAAGCGCTGGTCCCGCGTGGCCGGCCTGAGAATGCATAGTGGCCGCGCCCGGGCCGTCAGAGTGTTGCCGATGGCCACGCCGATCTTCTTCGACCCGAAATCGAAGGCCAGGAAGGTCCGTTCGCAGCGGTGGCCGGCTTGTCGATCAGGCATGCCCCGCATCGCCCGTCAGCATCGAGGAGCGGATGCCGAGCTGGGCCAGCGCAGCATCGTAGCGGCCCTCGGCGGGCGTATCGAAAAGGATCTCGCGCGTAGCCAGGACATTGAGCCAGGCGTTCCGCGCGAGTTCATCCTCGAGCTGGCCCGCACCCCACCCGGCGTAGCCCAGGGTGACCAGAATATGCTCGGGCCCATGGCCGTCGGCCACGTCCTGCAGCACGTCGCGCGAGGTCGTCAGGGCCACGTCCTCGCCGAGCGCGATGCTGGAGCTGTAAGCCCGCTGAGGGACGTGGAGGACGAACCCGCGATCGGTCTGCACCGGACCGCCAAAAAACACAGGGGACTCCTGGACAGGGCCGATCTCCAGCGAAAGCTTCAGGTCGATGCGCTGCAGCAGGTCTCCTACCGTCAGATCTGTGGGTCGATTGACGACCAGCCCCAGCGCACCATGTTCGGTGTGCTCGCAGACATAGATCACCGTGTTGGCCAGCTCGCCTGCGACTCTGCCCGGCATGGCCAACAGGAACTGGCGGGAGAGATCGATCTGCGGATGGCCTTCAGTGGCATGCGGTTCTGTGGTCATGGCAACCTCCAATCGCCCGGCCTCGCGGCCCATACGCCTAGAGTATCAGATCTCGATCAATTCGAAATCTTCCTTGCGGGCCCCGCATTCGGGGCACACCCAGTTGGGGGGCACGTCTTCCCACCGCGTGCCGGGCGCAATGCCGTCTTCCGGATAACCTGCGGCCTCGTCATAAATCCAGCCGCAAATCAGACACATCCAGGTCCGCATGAACTTTGCCTCGCCATTCGCGCCTGCCGCGTCACGGCAGGCCGCATCCATTAGAATGGGGCCATAGTACACAACCTGCCGGGCACCGCACCGGCATGCGATCCGCGACATGGCAGCCCTTGATTCTTCCGTAACGCCACTTCCTTTGATTTTCGGCCCTTTCGACCCAAGCGGTGCCAGTAACCTGCCCATCGACGCAGTCATCAGCGCCCGCCTTGGCGCCCACGCCGGGTCGGTGGTGACCGCCATTCACGTGCAGGATACCGCGGGCGTGGAAACCATCCAGCGGCTGCCGCCGGACCTGATCGACGACCAGGCCAGATGCCTGCTCGAAGACATGGCTATCGGTGCCCTGAAGATCGGCCCGCAATATGACCCCGAGACCATTTCGGTCCTCGCTCAGATCACGGCGGACTACAGCGAACTGCCGCTGGTCTTGCAACTCGTCAGCCCGCCATCCGTGCCCGACCTGGAAGACCTCGATAGCGAAGAAACCGTCAGCGCCATGCTGGAGCTGCTGGCCCCGCAAGCCCTGGTCGCGGTCGTGGATGCGGGGCTGCTGGAGCGTTGGGCGGGACAGGGGTTGCTGTCGGCCTCGGGTGCCGACAGCCCGGTCGCGGCACTGCATGACTTCGGCATCTCGCACGTGCTGTGCGGCAACGGCGCGCTAGGCGACGGCCTCAATGGTCTGAGCCTCCATTCCAAGGGCCTGCCGTCCCGGCGCTGGCCCTGGCCTGCACCCAACGTGCGCGTGAGCGACAGCGAAAGCCTGCTCGCCACGATCATGGCCTGCCTGCTGGCGCAGGGGCGGGAACCCGCCCAGGCGGCCCAGCAGGCGGTGGCGGCCGCCGGCCCCATGCTGGCGCGCAACTTCCACCCCGGCATGGGCCAACGCATTCTTCGGCACACCTCGCCATGAGTCCGTTGCGCTTTCCCGGCGGCCTCTACGGCATCACCCCCGACTGGGCGGACACCGACCGGCTGCTGTCCGCCATCGAACAGGCCCATGCCGGCGGCATGGTGGCCCTGCAGTGGCGCCGCAAGCACGGCACCGCGGCCGAGCGACACGCCCAGGCGCGCGAGGTGCGTACGCTCTGCACACGGCTGGGCCTCATCCTGATCATCAACGACGACTGGAGGCTCGCGGCCGACCTGGACGCTGACGGGGCCCATCTGGGCCGCGACGACGGCTCCATCCCCCAGGCCCGGTTGGCGCTGGGATCGGACAAGCTGCTGGGATGTTCCTGCTACGACCGGCCGGATCTCGCCGAACAGCGCCTGCAACAGGACGTGGACTACATCGCCTTCGGCGCCCTGTACCCGTCTCCGACCAAACCGGAAGCCGAGCACGCGACGCTGGACCACATCCGCGCCGGACGCCGTCTGGCCGAACGGCAGTTCCCCCGGCCTGCCGTGGTGGCGATCGGCGGACTGACCGCCGGGAACGCAGCCCCCGTTCTGGCCGCGGGGGCCGACAGTCTGGCCATCATCAGCGCCGTCTTCGAGGCCCCCGACATCCGGGCGGCCGCACAACGCTGCACCGATCTTTTCACCTGAACCTCATGCCGCCCACTGACCATGCCCCGCAACATTGAACTCTTCGAACGCGCCTGCCGCGTCATTCCGGGCGGAGTGAACTCGCCCGTACGCGCCTTCCGCTCCGTGGGCGGTACTCCGCCCTTCATCGCGCGCGCCCAAGGCCCCTACCTGTGGGATGCCGAGGGCACCCGCTACATCGATTACATCGGATCCTGGGGCCCCGCCATCCTGGGCCACGCCGACCCCGAAGTCGTGCTGGCGGTCCAGCAGGCGGCCGTGAACGGCCTGTCCTTCGGCGCCCCCACCGAAGCCGAAGTCGATCTCGCCGAAGCCATCATCGCACGCATGCCATCGATCCAGCAGGTCCGGCTGGTCAGCTCGGGCACCGAGGCCACCATGTCGGCGATCCGCCTGGCGCGCGGCTATACGGGGCGCGACAAGATCATCAAATTCGAGGGCTGCTACCACGGCCACGCCGACAGCCTGCTGGTCAAGGCCGGCTCCGGCATGTTGACCTTCGGCAACCCGACCTCGGCGGGCGTCCCGCCCGAATTCGTACACCACACGCTGGTGCTGGACTACAACGATCTGGACGCCGTCGAGGCTGCCTTCGCGCAATACCCGGACGAGATCGCCTGCATCATCGTCGAGCCCATTGCCGGCAACATGAACATGGTGCGGCCCGCCGCGGGCTTCCTGGAAGGCTTGCGCCAAGTCTGCACCCGGCATGGCGCGGTGCTGATCTTCGACGAGGTGATGACCGGTTTCCGGGTGGGGCCCCAGGGCGTGCAGGGACTGACGGGCATCACGCCTGACCTGACCACGCTCGCCAAGATCATCGGCGGCGGCATGCCCGTGGGCGCCTTCGGCGGCCGAGCCGACATCATGGCGCAGATCGCCCCGCTGGGCCCCGTCTACCAGGCTGGCACCCTGTCGGGCAATCCGGTGGCCGTGGCCGCCGGCCGCGTCACGCTGCGCCGCCTCGCCCAGCCCGGCTTCTACGAGGCTTTGCACCAGCACACCGGGGCCCTGGTCCAGGGCCTGATCGAGCGGGCCCGGGCGCACGGCGTACCTTTTTCCGCCGACTGGCAGGGCGGCATGTTCGGCCTGTACTTCCGGCCCGCGCCGCCTACGAGCCTGGCGGAGGTTTCCGCCTGCGACATCGAAGCGTTCAGGCGGTTCTTCCACGGGATGCTGTCCGCGGGCATGCACTTCGCGCCTTCGGCGTTCGAGGCTGGCTTCGTGTCGGCCACGCACGACGACACCGTCATCCAGGCCACGCTGGATGCGGCCGACCGGGTCTTCGCGCAACTGTGAGGGCACCGCCGTGCCCGCCGGCTTTCGGCATTAGAATGGCTGCTTTCAGCTGATTTCCGGCGTGCCGCCGACGTGCGGCATTGCCGTCCTGATTCCAGGGGTTCCCGCCACATGGCCATCAATCTGAGTATTCCCGCACGCGACGACGTCTTTCCTGTGCCCGGCATCCGCATCGGCATGACCGAGGCAGGCGTGCGCAAAGCGCACCACCGGGACCTCACGGTGCTGCTGCTGGACGAGGGCGCCGCGGTGGCCGGCGTCTTCACGCGAAACCGGTTCCGCGCCGCACCCGTCCAGGTCTGCGAAGCCCACCTGGCATCCGATTCCAGCATCCGGGCGCTGGTCATCAATACGGGCAATGCCAACGCCGGTACGGGGGCGCCTGGGCTGCAGGCTGCCCGGCAGACCTGCGAATCGCTGGCCCGGCAGCTCGATCTGGCTCCCGGCCAGGTCCTGCCTTTTTCCACCGGGGTGATTCTGGAACCGCTCCCCGTGGACCGCATCGTTGCGGCGCTGCCGGCCGCCATCGCGCAAGCGCGGCCCGACCATTGGTTCGAGGCCGCCCACAGCATCATGACCACGGACACCCAGCCAAAGATCCATTCGCGAAAGATCGAACTGGGCGGCCGGAGCGTCACGCTCACCGGCATCAGCAAAGGCGCAGGAATGATCCATCCCAACATGGCCACCATGCTTGGGTTTCTGGGGACGGACGCGGGGCTTCCCGCAGCGCTGCTGCGGCCGATGGTCAGGCGAATCGCGGACCGGTCCTTCAACCGCATCACGGTGGATGGCGATACGTCGACCAATGATTCCTTCATCATCATGGCCACGGGCGCAAGCGGGGTGCATATCGAATCCGCGGACGACCCCCGCTTCGCGGCGCTTGAGCAGGCCCTCACCGAGGCCGCCCGCGACCTCGCCCAGAAGATCGTGCGGGATGCCGAAGGATCGACCAAGTTCATGACCATACAGGTCGAGCAGGCGGCGACCACAGAAGAAGCGTTGAAGGTCGCCTACGCAATCGCGCACTCGCCGCTGGTGAAGACCGCGTTTTTTGCGTCCGATCCGAACCTGGGGCGCATTCTGTGCGCCATCGGCTATTCCGGCATCGACGACCTGGACGTATCCAGAATCACGCTTTGGTTGGGGGATGTGCGCGTGGCGAGCCAGGGTGGCCGGGATCCGGGCTACCAGGAAGCCGACGGCCAGCGGGTCATGGCGGCGGCGGAGATCCTGGTTCGGGTAGCCCTGGGGCGCGGCGACGCCGCCGATACGGTCTATACCTGCGACCTGTCCCACGAGTACGTCAGCATCAACGCCGACTACCGGTCCTGACCGCCCTCCGCTCAACGGTATCGCGAAACGCCCAGATCGTCGCTGCGGATTGCTGTCGGTCGACCCGACACAATATCGGCGATCAACTGGCCACTCCCGCAGGACATGGTCCAGCCCAGCGTGCCATGCCCGGTGTTCAGATACAGGTTGTCCAGCGGGGTGCGGCCCACGATGGGCGTGCTGTCGGGCGTCTTGGGGCGCAGCCCGGTCCAGAAATGCACGTCGCCGGGCTGGTAACTGCCCGGGAACAGGTCGTTGAGCACCATTTCCAGCGTCTGCTGCCGGCGAGGATTCAGCGATTGGTCATAACCCACGACCTCTGCCATACCGCCCACGCGAATGCGCCGCTCAAAGCGCGTCAGCGCAATCTTGTAGGATTCATCGAGCAGCGTGGATACAGGCGCACAAGCGGGATCGGCGATGTCAACCGTAATGGAATAGCCTTTCATCGGATAAACGGGAATGTCGACAAGCCCCTTCAACAACAGGGTCGACCACGATCCCAACGCCGCCACATACGCATCGGCCTGCCGCAAGCCCGAGGCGCATTGCACCCCCGTGAGCCGGTGCCCTGACCGTTGCAGCGATTGAATGGTTTCGTTGTAGCGGAATTGAACGCCCAGATCCTGGGCCAGCCGCGTCAAGGCATGCGTGAACAGACGGCAATCTCCGGTCTCGTCGTCCGGCGTGCGCAAGCCCCCCACCAGCTTGTGGCGGACGTGGGCCAGCGCCGGCTCGTATTGCGCCAGACGGTCGCCGTCCACAAGCTCGAACGCCACGCCCGCGTCCCGCAAGGCCTCGACGTCGCGCTGGGCATCGTCCATCTGCTTGCGGGTTCGAAACACCTGCAGGGTTCCCTGGCGCCGGCCTTCGAACTGGATGCCCGTATCAGCCTGGAGCGCATGCAGGCACTCGCGGCTGTAGAAGGACATCCGCAGCATGCGTTCCTTGTTCAGAGCATAGCGGGCCGGTGTGCAATTGCGCCACATCTGCAACAGCCACTTGACCTGGTCCGCGCTGCCGTCAGGGCGGATGGTCAGAGGCGAATGTTCCTGGAACATCCACTGAAGGGCCTTCAACGGAATCCCAGGCGCCGCCCATGGAGAGGAATAGCCAAAGGAAAGCTGACCGGCATTGCCGAAGCTGGTTTCCTCGGCGGCGTCCGGCTCCCGATCCACAACGGTGACTTCGTGCCCCTCGCGGGCAAGGTAATAGGCGCTCGTGACACCCACCACGCCGGCTCCCAAGACCAGAACCTTCATGACGTTCCTCAATCGAATGAATTTTTCATGATGATAGGCGATATATCTGGCTAATTTTTCATGAAAAAGTCAGGTTTTCATGAAATACGATCGGTGCCTGGTGGCACAATGAATAGCCTGCAGCACGAAATGCTGGCGCGGTCCAGCCCGGTGCCGCGCCATGTCAACAACCCCAGGCAACTCGCCCGACAGGAGCCTCATCATGCGCATGCAGAAGGAATCGGTCCACGCACTGGACAAGATCGACCGCCGCATCCTGGATCTGCTTCAGCAGAACGGCCGCCTGTCCATGACGGAACTGGCCGACGCCGTCGGGCTGACGGTCACGCCCTGCATCGAGCGGGTCAGGCGCCTGGAGCGGGACGGCGTGATCATGGGCTATCACGCCAGGGTGGCTCCCGCTGCTCTGGATGCGGGGCTTCTCGTCTTTGTCGAGATCAGCATGTCCAGCAAGTCCGAGCGTACCTTCGAGGAATTCCGGCGAGAAGTCCTCTGCGTGCCCCAGGTACTGGAATGCCACTTGGTCTCGGGTGACTTCGACTACATGATCAAGGCGCGCATCAAGGAAATCAGCCAGTATCGAAATTTGCTGGGCGACATTTTGCTGCGTCTGCCCGGCGTGACGCAGACCAGGAGCTGCGTGGTCATGGAAGAGGTCAAGGAAACCCAGTTCATCCCGGCCCAGAGATAGGCCAGCCTCAGCTCCGCCGGCACCGCACCGGCCGGGCGGCCCGAACGGTACACCGGGCGGCCCGAACGGTACACCGGGCGGCTGGAATCACTTCGGGGCGGCAGCGGTGGCTGCCGCGCGAGGCCGCATCACCACCAGATTGTCACGGTGAATCAGCTCCGGGTCGGACAGGTGGCCGAGTATTTCCGCAATGCGCGCGCTGGGCTGCCGCAGAATACGGGCGGTTTCGGCCGACGAATAATTGATCAGGCCCCGCCCGCACTCCACGCCGTGCTCGTCCACGCAAGCCACGACGTCGCCGCGATCGAACTCCCCTTCGACGGCGACCACCCCAACGGGCAGCAGGCTATGGTGGCCTTGCGTGAGCGCGCGCACCGCGCCGGCATCCAGCGTCACCCGGCCTCTTAGCCGCAGATGGTTGGCCAGCCAGCGCTGGCGTGCTGAACGGACCGGCAAAACCGCCCGCAGCTCGGTGCCTATGGGCTCTCCGGCCGCCAGCCGCCGCAACAGGTCCGGCTCCCGGCCGGAGGCGATGATGGTGTGGCCACCACTGTTGGCCGCTCTTCGGGCGGCAAGGACCTTCGTGAGCATCCCGCCCGTCCCGATGGCGCTGCCCGAACCTCCGGCCATGGATTCCAGCGCGGGGTCTCCCGCCTGTCCGTGGTGGATGAAGGTCGCATCGGCATGTTTGCGCGGGTCCGCGCTGTACAGACCGGGCTGGTCAGTGAGGATGATCAGAACGTTGGCCTCGATCAGATTGGTGACCAGCGCTCCCAGCGTGTCGTTGTCGCCCAGCCGGATCTCGTCGGTGACGACGGTATCATTCTCGTTGACGATGGGGACCACCCCCAGGTTCAGCAGCGTGGCCAGCGTGCTGCGGGCGTTCAGATAGCGGCGCCGATGCGACAGGTCTTCGTGGGTGAGGAGGATCTGCGCGGTCCGGATACCGTGGCGGGCAAACGCGGATTCATAGGCCTGTATGAGCCCCATCTGGCCCACGGCAGCGGCGGCCTGAAGCTCCGGCATGGTACCCGGACGCCGGGGCCAGCCCAGGCGCGCCATGCCCTCGGCAATGGCACCACTGGACACCAGCACGATCTGCCGCCCCTCGGCGTGCAGTCCCGCGATTTGCGCCGCCCATTGCCCCACGGCGTCTGTGTCGATGCCCCGGCCCTCGTTGGTGACCAGTGACGAGCCGACCTTGAGCACCAGCCGATGGGCGTCTCGAGCGACGGAAACAGCAGAATCGTGGGCAGCCATGGAATTCAGTCCGTATCGGGCAAGCCATCGAGCGGCGCACCTTCGTCAAAGCGAGGGTCGCCATCGCGTGCATGGGCGCTGCGGTTCCGCTCATCCAGCCACGCCTGCAGCGCCCCCGTGAGCGCGTGGGTGCCGTCACCCGTCAGGGCCGAGATCCCGAATACAGGCCCGGACCAGCCCAGTTCCGCACAGATGCGCGCCTTCACGGCCTCCGTGTCGGCTACCATGTCCAGCTTGTTCAGCACCAGCCAGCGCGGCTTGGCCGCCAGTTCGGGGCTATAGCGCTCAAGCTCCTGCACGATGGCGCGGGCGTCATGCACCGCCTGGACGCAGGCGTCGATGTCCGGATCGGGGGAATGGACGTCGAGCACGTGCAGCAGCACGCTGGTGCGGCTCAGGTGGCGCAGGAACAGATGGCCCAGGCCAGCGCCTTCGGACGCACCCTCGATCAGGCCGGGGATGTCGGCGACGACGAAACTGTGCGAAGGCGAGGTGCGTACGACCCCCAGATTGGGGTGCAGGGTAGTGAACGGATAGTCGGCGATCTTGGGCCGCGCATTCGACACGCGCGTAATGAACGTCGACTTGCCGGCATTGGGCATGCCCAGCAACCCGACATCGGCGAGCACCTTCAGCTCGAGTTTCAGGCGCCGCTGTTCGCCCTCGCGCCCGGCCGTGAACTGGCGCGGCGCCCGGTTGGTACTGGACTTGAAATGCAGATTTCCCAGGCCTCCGGCGCCGCCCTGCGCAAGCGTCACGCGTTGATCGTGGTGATCCAGATCGAACAACTGATCGCCGGT
>DATNAI010000058.1:0-5777 GCA_035572875.1 Castellaniella sp.
TGGCTCCCCGGCCGATGATGAATTCGGTGGAACCGCCACCGATGTCGATCACCAGACGGCGGTGGTCCGATGGCGGCAGCGTCTGGATGACGCCCAGGTAGATCAGGCGCGCTTCTTCCTGGCCGGAGATCACTTCGATGGGGAAGCCAAGCGCCCGCTCGGCCCGGGGCAGGATGTCGGCCGCATTGCGGGCGACACGGAAGGTGCTGGTGGCGACAGCGCGCACGTTGGCGGGGGCGAACCCCTGCAGTCGTTCGCCGAACCGCCGCAGGGTGGCCAGCGCCTGCTCGATGGTGGCATCGTCTATGTGCTTGTGCTCATCCAGGCCGTTGGCGAGTGCCACGAGCTCGCGCAGCTTGTCTTCGGTGTAGAGCTGGATGGCGTCGCCATGGCGCTCCATACGGCCGATGGAGAGACGGAACGTGTTGGATCCTAGGTCGATCGAGGCCAGCCTGTCGTCCATGTCACTTACCCGAAATTGTCTCACTGTGCGATTATAGTGTTCAGCTCAGGCTGGGAATGCGGGGTTTGCATGAGGGAAACTGTAGAGACGCCGGTTCTGCTGAATCGCGAGTTGTCGGTGCTCAAATTCAACGAGCGGGTGTTGTCCATGGCCGAGCGCCTGGACGTGCCGGTGCTCGAGCGTCTGCGCTACCTGTGCATCGTGGGGTCGAACCTGGACGAGTTCTTCGAGATCCGCATGGCAAGCCTGAAGGAGCAGCAGCGCCAGACGCCGGAACTCCGCGGGGCCGATGGACTTACTCCCGGCGAGGCTTTCGATCGGGTGCAGCGAGCGGCGCACACCCTGGTGGATCGACAGAACCGGTTGCTCACGGGCGAAGTGATGCCCAAGCTGCTGGAACATGGCGTGGGCCTGGTGTATTCCACGGGCTGGACGGACTTGCAGCGCGAGTGGGCCTACGGCATGTTCCGCCGCGATGTGATGCCGTTGCTCACGCCGATCGGCCTGGATCCCGCGCACCCGTTTCCGCGCGTCTACAACAAGAGCCTGAATTTCATCGTGTCGCTCAGCGGCGACGATGCGTTCGGCCGGGAAGGCCACATCGCCATCGTGCAGGCGCCCCGGGCCCTGCCGCGGATGATCAAGATGCCCACGGAGATCTCGGGCATCCCCGACGGCTTCATGCTGCTGACCACGCTGATCAATGCATTCGTGGGCGATCTGTTCCCGGGGATGGACGTGCAGGGTTGCTTTCAGTGGCGGGTGACGCGCAACAGCGATCTGTTCGTGGACGAAGAGGAAATCACCAATCTGCGTCAGGCGCTGCAGGGCGAACTCTCGCAGCGCAACTTCGGCTCATCCGTGCGACTGGAAATCGCGCACGCCATGCCGCCGGACCTGGAGCTGTTCCTGCAGCGTGAATTCGGGCTCGCGGCGGCGGATACTTACCGCGTCAATGGCCCGGTCAACCTGAGCCGTCTCATGCAGTTATGCAATCGGGTCAGCCGTCCGGATCTGGAATATCCCGTCTTCCGGCCGCGCATCCCGCCGCCTTTTGATCGCAACATGGAGCGTCCAGGCGATCTGTTTGCCGCGCTGTCCGAAGGCGATCAGCTCCTGCATCACCCGTACCAGTCCTTCCAACCGGTACTGATGTTCCTGCGCAGCGCGGCTGTGGATCCGCAAGTCGTGGCCATCAAGCAGACCATCTACCGCACGGGGGAAGACTCCGAACTCATGGGGCTCCTCCTCTCGGCCGCGCGCGCCGGCAAGGAAGTCACTGTGGTGGTGGAACTCATGGCCCGGTTCGACGAGCAGACCAATATCAACTGGGCGGCCCGGTTGGAGGAAGTCGGCGCGCACGTCAGCTATGGCGTGGTGGGGCACAAGACCCATGCCAAGATGGCGCTGGTGTTGCGCCGGGAAGATGGCCGCATCCGCCGCTACGGACACCTGGGGACCGGCAACTATCACCCCCGCACGGCGCGCCTGTACACGGACTTCGGGTTGCTGACCGCCAACCAGCAGATCTGCGAGGACATGGACCAGGTGTTTTCGCTGTTGACCGGCTTGGGCGCGCGGCGCGACCTCAAGCTGCTGTTGCAGTCCCCGTTCACGCTGCACGAGACCATTCTCCACCTGATTCGCACCGAGACCGAGTTCGCCCGCGCCGGCAAGCGGGCGCGTATACGCGCCAAGATGAACTCCCTGCTCGAACCTACCGTGATTCAGGCGCTTTACGAGGCCAGTCAGGCCGGGGTACGGATCGATCTGATCGTGCGCGGAGCCTGCGCTCTGCAGGCGGGGGTACCGGGGCTGTCCGAGCGCATCCGGGTGCGCTCCATCATCGGGCGCTTTCTGGAGCATTCGCGAGTCTTCTATTTTTATCAGGACGGCGCCGAGCCGCTGTATCTGTCGTCGGCTGACTGGATGGACCGCAATTTCCTGCGCAGGGTGGAACTCGCCGTCCCGGTTCTGGACAAGACGCTGCGGCGGCGCGTCATCGACGAGGCCTTCACGTTCGCCTGGCGCGACAACCAGCTCGCGTGGGCTGCCCAGCCCGACGGCCGCTATCTGCGCGTCCGCAACCGCCGCGCCCCGGTGAATCTGCACCAGCACCTGCTGGCGAGACTTGGATGAGGACACGGCAAGGTCCCTGCGGACCTTGGTGTGCCTGACGAATCGGAGCGGCATGCAAGCCGCGAGGTGGGGCGGTGTTGAGGCAGTTGGACAGTCATCAAACTGTCACATGCAGTGCCTATCATGCCTATCTGACGGCGATGACGCTGTCGCTCATCGAAATCCTTGAAGGGATATGACATGTTCAATATCAAATGGGCGCAATGCGCCGCCGGCCTCGCGCTGGTCTTGGCATCCGGTGTCGGTGCCCAGGCGGCTGATCTGACGGGAGCGGGTGCTTCCTTCCCCTATCCGATCTATGCCAAGTGGGCCGCGCAATACCATCAGGCAAGCGGCAACCGCGTAAATTACCAGTCCATCGGTTCGGGTGGCGGCCAGCAGCAGATCATCGCCCAGACGGTCGACTTCGGCGCCTCGGACGACCCCATGAAGCCGGAAGACCTGGAAAAGCACGCACTGGTCCAGTTTCCGGCCGTCATTGGCGGGACGGTGCCAGTCGTCAACATCCCGGGCGTGGCACCGGGTGCGCTCAAGCTCACGGGCCCCGTGCTGGCCGATATTTTCCTGGGCAAGATCCGCACTTGGAACGATCCCGCGATTGCGGGCCTGAACCCCGACATCAAACTGCCGTCCAAGAGCATCGTGGTGGTGCACCGATCTGACGGATCGGGTACGACGTTCGGCTGGACCCATTACCTGGCCCAGGTCTCTCCCGACTGGAAGTCCAAGGTCGGCGAGGGCAAGGCGGTGAAGTGGCCGACAGGCCAAGGCGGAAAGGGCAACGAGGGTGTTGCCGCTTATGTGCGCCAGCTCGCCAACTCCATCGGTTACGTGGAATACGCGTACGCCCACCAGAACAAGCTCGCCTGGACGCAGTTGCAGAATGCCAGTGGCGCGTTCGTGCAGCCGTCGCAACAGGCGTTCGCAGCCGCTGCGACCCATGCTGACTGGGACTCGGCACCAGGCATGGGCGTCATCCTGAGCAACGAGCCGGGCGCAGACTCGTGGCCCGTGACGGCCGCGACCTTCATCCTCATTCCGCGCAAGGTGCCCGACGCGGCGCGGGCTCACGAAGTCTTGAAGTTCTTTGACTGGGCCTGGCGCGAGGGTGGCAAGATGGCCAGCGAGCTGGATTACGTGCCGTTGCCCGATGCGGTGACCAGCAAGATTCGCGGCGTATGGACCGCCAACGTCCATGCGGCGGACGGCAAGCCGATCTGGCCCTGATGGCTCCGCGGGCCCGGCCCCCGTCACATTGCTCGCGCGGTCGCAAGCGGAGCGTGAAGGGTGGCCGGCTGCCTGCCGCCGCATTGTCCTCCGCTCCGTTTGTGGGAAAATGACGGTCTTTGAATTCTGATCAGGCCGCCCACGTCGGGGTGGCCGTTGCCTCGGATCCCTTTTTCATGATCAACAAGCAGCGCAGCCTGTTGGTGGATGCCGGTTTCCGGCATCTGACCCGGCTGTTTGCGTTTCTGGTCTTCATCCTGCTCGCCGCCATCATGGTGTCGCTGGTTTATGGCAGCCGTGATTCCATCGCGCAGCAGGGGCTGGCGTTCCTGTGGACCAACGACTGGGATCCGGTGCACCATCATTACGGCGCGTTGGTTCCTATCCTGGGAACGGTGGTCAGTGCGTTCCTGGCCTTGCTGATCGCGGTTCCGGTGTCGTTCGGGATCGCCATGTTTCTGACGGAGCTCTCGCCGGTCTGGTTGCGCCGGCCGCTGGGAACCGCGATCGAAATGCTGGCGGCCATCCCGTCCATCATTTACGGCATGTGGGGGCTGTTCGTCTTCGTGCCGCTGTTCCAGACCTACGTCCAGCCGCATATGGTCGATTTCTTCGACGGCATTCCGGTCCTGGAGCATGTCTTTGCGGGGCCGCCGATGGGAATCGGCCTGTTCACCGCGGGGCTCATCCTGTCCATCATGGTGATTCCTTTCATCACGGCAGTCATGCGCGATGTCTTCGAACAGGTGCCCCCCATGCTGAAGGAGTCCGCCTACGGCCTGGGCAGCACGACCTGGGAAGTGGTGTGGCAGGTGATGCTGCCCTATACCAAGCACGGTGTCATTGGCGGCATCATGCTGGGGCTCGGGCGCGCGCTGGGCGAAACGATGGCCGTCACATTCGTGATCGGCAATGCGTTCAATGTCCCTGAGTCGATTTTCTCGCCCTCGAACTCGATTGCCTCGGCGCTCGCCAACGAATTCAATGAAGCAGGGGGACTGCAGAAATCCGCATTGCTGGAATTGGGTCTGATCCTGTTCCTGATCACGACGGTCGTGCTGATCCTGTCGAAGTTCATGCTCCTGCGGCTGTCGCGCAAGGAAGGCACCCACCACTGAGACCGGCCATGCCTGCTTCCGAACCTACCATCCGTCAATCCAATCCACTGTATCGCCGCCGGCGACGCTTCAATCGCATCATGCTGACGCTCTCGGGCGTTGCGCTGGTGTCCGGCCTGTTCTGGCTGGCCTGGATCATCCTGACACTCCTGATGAAGGGCGCCGGGGCATTGACGTTCTCCCTATTGTTGCAAAGCACGCCTCCCCCGGGACAAGCCGGTGGTCTGCTGAATGCCATCGTGGGCAGCGTCCTGATTTCCGCCGTCGGGACCCTGATCGGCACCCCCGTCGGCGTGTTGGCCGGCACCTACCTGGCCGAGTACGGCCGCCGAGGCTGGCTGGCGCCCGCGACACGCTTTTTGAACGACGTGCTGCTGTCGGCTCCCTCCATCGTCATCGGCCTCTTCATCTATGCCGTTTATGTGGCTCAAGCCGGACACTATTCGGGCTGGGCCGGCGCGTTCGCACTGGCCATTCTGGTCATCCCGGTGGTGGTGCGGGCCACTGACAACATGCTCGGCCTGGTTCCCAATAGCCTGCGCGAAGCCGCGGCGGCGCTGGGCTGCCCGCAGTGGCGCATCGTGGTCTTCATCTGCTATCGCGCGGCGCGCTCCGGCATCATCACCGGCATCCTGCTCGCGGTGGCGCGCATTGCCGGGGAAACGGCTCCGTTGCTGTTCACGGCACTCAACAATCAGTTCATGTCTTTGAACATGAATGCGCCCATCGCCAATCTGCCGGTGGTGATCTTCCAGTATGCCGCCAGTCCGTTCGAGGACTGGAACCGCCTGGCGTGGGCCGGCGCGGCCCTCATCACGCTGCTCGTGCTG
>DATNAI010000059.1:0-3845 GCA_035572875.1 Castellaniella sp.
CAGCTGGTGGAGCCCGTCGGCGATGCGCTCTTCGACGTGGAATGGTACGAGCAGTTCGCGCGCCTGGCCTTCGGCACGCCGGACGTGCCGCTCGCAGTGCGGGCGCTGCAGGCGCGCGGCGTTCCCTTCGAGAACAACGAATTCTCGCGCCCCGACATTCACGGCGCCGTGACTTCCGGGCTGTCCTACGACGTCAACTTCGAGCTGGTCCACCGCGAACCGCCGGCCACGGCCGATCGGGGTGCCGCTTGAACCGCAATTCCTTCGGCCTGGATCTCGCCTGCCTGGCGGGACCCCTCGAGGAACGCCTGGCCGCCGCCGAGGCGGCGGGCTTCTCGCAAGTCATGCTATGGGCGCGGGATCTGGCCAACCACCCCCGCGGTTACCGGGCTGCCCTCGAGCAGGTGCACGCGAGCAGGCTGCGCATCACGGGTCTGCAGCTCATGCGCAACTACGAAGGCCTGAGCGGCCCGACGCACAACCACAGGCTGGACGTCGTCAAGGCCCTTCTGGACATGTGTACCGACGTGGGCGCGCCTCTGCTGCTGGTGCGCGCATCGGCGACGGTGGACGCGCAGTTCGACCCGGATCGCGTCGAGGCGGACCTGCGCAAGCTCGCCAATCTCGCCGTGCCCGCCGGCGTACGCATCGGCTTCAAGGCCATCCCCTGGAGCCACGCGGTGCCGGACGCGGCGCGGGCCTGGGACGTGGTCAGCCGCGTCAACCACGCCAACCTGGGACTGGTGCTCGATGCATTCCACTTCATCGCCGACGGCCGGCCGCTGGATGCGCTCAACGAGATCAGGCCCGACAAGATCCTGCTCGTCCAGCTCGCGGATTTCGGCGTACCGGTCTTTCACGAATTGGGACAGAAGACGGGCGACCATCTGCGCGTCTTTCCGGGGGACGGCGTGCTGCAGGAACAGGTGGCCGCCTTCGTGCGGCACATCGACTGGCTGGGTTACGACGGCGACTACAGCCTGCTCGTCTTCAATGAAGACTACCAGGCACTGCCCGCGCAGGCCGTGGCGGGATTTGCCGCTCGGTCGGCAGCCTGGGTGAACACCCAGGTACTGCGGCGTCGGCTGCCACTGAATCGCAAAGGACCGGACCATGACCATCTTCGATGAACCCAAGATCGACTGCCACAATCACGTCATCGATCCCCTTCACTTCCCCTACATCGAAAACACGCGTTACCGCCCCAGCGGCCAGGAAATCGGCACCGCGCTCCAGTTCCGGGCCGTCATGCGCGCCTACGGCGTGAAATACGCACTGGTCGTGCAGCCCACCTCCGGCTACGGGACCGACAACCGCTGCATGCTGGACGCGCTGGCTCGCGGCGAGGGCCGCCTCAAGGGCATCGGGCTGGTTCCCAACGACGTATCGAAAGCGCGGCTGGCCGAACTCAAGGCACAGGGCGTCCTGGGCGTGACCGTGAACCTTTCCATCGAAGGGGTGGACTACTTCAGCCAGGCCGACACGCTGTTCAACCGCTTGGCAGACCTGGACATGTTCGCCCAGATCCAGTACCAGAAGGATCAACTGCTCGGCCTGCTGCCCTTGATCGGGCGCACGCGAACCCGGCTGCTGTTCGACCATTCGGGATGCCCGGACGTCCGGGCTGGCCTGGACCAGCCGGGTTTCCAGGCGCTGTTGCGCCTGGCCGATACCGGCCGGGCCTACGTGAAGCTCTCCGGCATGTCCAAGTACTCCGATGAGCCCTACCCATTCGGAGACACCAGGCCCTATCTCCACACTTTGCTGGAGGCCTTCGGTCCCCGGCACTGCATGTGGGCATCCGACTGGCCGCACCTGAAGGCCCCCGAACGGCTGGACTACGGTCCATTGCTGCTGTACGCCGAGGCCCTGATGCCGGACCCCGTCATCCGGCACCAGGTGATGTGGGAAACCCCATTCCAGTTGTTCGGCTTCGAGGCCGCTCCAATCCAGCCATCCCTTCACTCTGACAGGCTCTGACATGACCGACCGTTACGCCCTCGTGGGCAACCCCGTGGCCCAGTCCAAATCCCCCGTCCTGCATGCGGCGTTTGCCCGGCAGTTGAACCAGGACCTGACGTACGAAGCCATCCTGGCGACCAAAGAAAACTTCCACGAGACCGTCCGCCGGTTCATTGGCGAGGGCGGGAAGGGCATGAACATCACGGCACCGTTCAAGCTCGACGTCCTGGACCTGATCGACACGATGTCCGAACGCGCCCAGGCCGCACAGGCCGTCAATACCCTGAAGTTCGACGAAAACGGCGTGTATGGCGACAATACCGACGGTGCCGGCCTGGTCAACGACATCCAGGACTATCTGGGGGTCGCCCTGAAAGGCCGCCGCATACTGGTGGTCGGCGCCGGCGGCGCGGCGCGGGGCATCTTCCTGCCGCTGCTGCACACCGCCCCGGCCTACTTCCTGGTGGTGAACCGCACGGCACACAAGGCCCACGAGATCATCGGCGATCACGCCGAACCCGGAAAGGTGGAAGCGGGTTCCATCGATCTCGCCGCGGATGGCCAATTCGACGTGGTGATCAACGCCACATCCGCCAGCCTGACGGGCGACCATCTGCCGTTGCCCCAGGGGACCTATGCCAAGGGCTCCCTGGCGTACGAGCTGGCCTACAACAAGGGCCACACGCCGTTCATGGACGATGCCACCCGCGGTGGCGCGGCGCGACTGGCCGATGGTCTGGGCATGCTGGTGGGCCAGGCGGCGGAAGGCTTTCTGCTGTGGCGCGGCATACGCCCGGACGTCACGGAAGTCATGCGCATGCTGCGCAGCACGGTCAAGGCGATCTAGGAATCCCGGGCACGTCCGAGACGTGGGCCCGATGCGGCCGGTGTCGTTCAAGGCAAACAATCACGAACTAACCAGACCGTACACTAGGATGTGCCCGTATTCAAAGGCATCGGGCAGCGTGCTATAAGCAGCAAAAGCCCCGATCCATGCCGACACTACAAAGGAGACAACATGAGCACACGGGTACTGTTCACAAAGTACGCGCTCGCCGGTACATTGGCGTTCGCAGCCTCGGGCCTGGCCCTGCCGACCTTCGCGGCCGACACCGTCAAGATCGCCGAGATCATCGAGCTGACCGGTCCGGGCACCACGTCCGGCACCAACTTCAGGGATGGCGCGAACCTGGCGATCAAAGAGATCAACGCAGCAGGTGGCATCCTGGGCAAGAAGATCGTCACTACTGTGGGGGACACGCAGTCCAACCCCGGCGTCGCCAAGGGCCTGGCCCAGAAAGCCGTGGACGACGGTGCCTTCGCGGTATTCGGCCCAGTCTTCACCGGATCCGTCATGGTGAGCATGGCCGTCACCTCGGCGGCGGAGATTCCGAACTTCACGGGCGCCGAAGGCGCACCCATCACGCAGCAGGGAAACAAGTACATCTTCCGCACCAGCCTGACCCAGTCGGACGCCATGCCCAAGGTGGCGCGCTACCTCGATACGCGCAAGGACATCAACACGATCGCCGTGCTCTTCGTGAACAATGACTTTGGCGTGGGCGGACGTGACGCCATCGTCAACGCGCTGAAGAAGACCCACGTCAAGGTCGTGGACGTCATCTCCACCGCCCAAGGCCAGGTCGACTTCAGCTCGGCCGTCGTGAAGCTCAAACAGAGCAAGGCCGACGCATTGTTCGCCTACACGAACGAAGAGGAATCCGCCCACCTGCTGCGCGAACTGAAGAAACAGGGCTGGAACAAGCCCATCATCGGCGAAACCACGATCGCGGGTCAGAAGGTCATCGAACTGGCCGGTGCTGCCGCGGCTGACGGTGTCGTCGCCGACGTGGGTCTGACCGTGGACGCACCGGTGCCGGGAA
>DATNAI010000060.1:0-10654 GCA_035572875.1 Castellaniella sp.
ATAGCCGGATCGGCAACCCGATTTGCGCTTCGGCGCCGGACCGGTTAAAATAGCGTTCTCAGACGCGGGGTGGAGCAGTCTGGCAGCTCGTCGGGCTCATAACCCGAAGGTCACAGGTTCAAATCCTGTCCCCGCAACCAGATTCAGAGATGGGTCGGCGACCGACAGGTCCCGGCCCGTCTGCTTTTCGGCTGGCACGCTTGCCCACTGTGGCGCGAAACTCGGCAGGCCACCGTCTCCCCAGCATGAATCCGTGTCACCTGGCGGCAGGTGAATCGTCCTGCCCGGCAGGCGACGCTTGCTCGCCGGCGCTGCTGGTGGGCGCGTTCGCCGTACTGCCGCCCGAAGTGCCGCCGGCCGGTGCGCTGGACGGGCCATCAGTGGTCGAACTGCCAGCGTTGGAATTGCTGGCGCTGGAGTTGCCAGTGCTCGAATTGCCAGCACTGGAACTCCCCGCGGTCGAACCGCTACTGGCGGGCGACGCGGGCGTGCTCTCGGTGGAAGGGCTGCTCGCCGACGGGTTGCTGGCAGACGGGTTGCTGGGCGGCACCGCCGCGCCAGGGGCGTACTTGCCGCCACTGGCGAAATTCGCCGCCTGCATTTCGGATCGGCAAGTCGAATTGCCGAAAAACACGACCTTGTCGTCCTTTGCGACAATCACCGCGTCTTCAGTGGCCGAATAAATGCCGGCGTATTGATAGCAGACATAACCCTGGAGATTGCCGGATTTTTCCTTCGGCGGTACACCGATGGAGGCCAGAATGGGCTTGACGTCCTGGCCCACACTGATGGCATTGATATCGGCTCGGATGGCCTTCGCATCAGCCCCGCCCGCGGAACTTGTCAGAGTCGTCTTCGCCGCATCATAGCCAGCCTGGACAAGCTGCCCCGCCGTCACCGCCGCGCAGCCCTGCAAAACCACCAGGGCCGCCGATGCCGCAATGCCGCCCGTGCGCAACCACCATTTATGCATACTTCAAAGAATCTCGAAAGCGGGAGGTGCCCCGTGGCCGCCACAATACTACAAAGATCGTGCCCGATCCAATTCGAGAAAGGTAGCGGCAGGCCGTCTGCCGCGAACGGAAGCACGTGTGCACTACCGGCTTATTCATTTGAACTGGTCAGAATAGACGACACGGTTTGCAGCCGTGGCCGACGGGCGCTGCGTAAATGCTACATCACGCTATAAATCATTAACAAAGACATCACGCCACCCGCCGCAGCGACCTTCGCTTTCACCACCGGCCCGCGCCCGGCCCGCAGTGTCCCCGTTTGCGGGGACTCGGCGACCTTCGACATCCGGCGCCTCTCTCTTTCGAAGTAAACAACATATTCACGGTTTTAATTGGCTTACAAAATATAGTTCCGATTTTGATACGGTGAAGACGTGGTATTGGTTGATACCTTTAAAGGAGTCAGGATATGAAACACCAAAAAAATCCCTCCCGGCATGCCTTTGTCACCGCCCTTGCAGCCGTTGCCCTCGGAATGGGCGGGTTGGGCGCCTCCGCCACAGCGTTCAGCCAGAGCACGCCTCCAGGCGGCGAAGCCCCGCAAAGCACCCCACAGCCGGCCGCCCCCCAACCTACGGCCAACGCCGCCCCCAGCGACAGCGGCCCATCCGTTGGCGCTCCATTCATCACCGAACAGCAATCCTCACAAACGCTCGCCTCTTCGATTATGGGCATGTCCATTCACAACGGGCCGGGCAAGGACGCAAAAACCATCGGCAAGGTCACGGATTTGATATTGGACAAGGACCACAAGCTGGCTGGCGTGGTCGTGGGGGTTGGCGGATTCCTGGGGCTGGGGCAGAAGGATGTCGGCATCCCATGGAGCAAGGTCGAACAAATCAACCCTGAAACCCATGTCGCCGTGGTCGACATGAGCAAGGAGGCCCTCGAAAAGGCACCGCCATTCAAGTCGACGGAGGAGAAAAAAGCGCAGGAAAAGCAAGCGCAGGAAAAGATGCAGGCTCAGCAAAGCCAGCCCAGCGGAGGAATGGCTCCCGCTCCGGCACCCGCGCCCGCCCCGGCGCCCGCGGGCTCCTGATCTCTGCCAATGCGTGAAGGCCGACTTGGCGGGCGTCAGCGCGCCTGCCAGGCCTGGAACATGAGTACGCTCCAGAGTTTCAATGCCTGATCGCTTTTGCCCTGGAGATGATCGCTCCAGACGCGGCGCACAGCAGCGGCATCGAAATAACCGTCCGCCCGTAGCCGCGGTTCCGCCAGCAAGTCCTCCGCCCATTCCCGCAAGGGCCCGCGAAGCCACGCCCCCAGGGGCACGGAGAAGCCTTTCTTCGGGCGATCCACCAATGCCTGCGGCACATGCCGATACAGGAGCTGGCGCAGCAGCCACTTGCCCTGGCCATTCCTGAGCTTCAGTGACAGCGGCAGACTGGACGCGAACTCGACCACGTGATGATCCAGGAACGGCGCCCGCGTCTCCAGGCTATTGGCCATCGCGGCACGGTCCACCTTCGCCAGCACATCCCCGGGCATGTACTCCAGCGCTTCCATAGCCATGATCCAGGCGGCGAAAGACCGCACGAACCGCCAATCGGACGGATCGCGACACTGGCTGCGCAGCAGGGAATCCGGCTCCTCGGCGCCCTTCACTGCCGCTGAGGGACCGGACCAGAAACTGCGCGTTCGCCAGTAGAGTTCCTCGCGGCTGCGGACGTCCAGCACACCGAGCAACTTTGCCACGCGCCGCGGAAGCGGCAACGGCGAGAGCAGGCGCCCCGCCCCGCCACGCAGGCGTCGCGGGACCGGTGCCAACAGACTCCACAGCTTGGGCAAATACTGGTGATGGGTATAGCCGCCAAACAATTCGTCCGCACCATCGCCGCTCAGGGCCACGGTGACCCCGCGCCGCGCCATGCGGCTGACCAGATACGTGGGAATCTGGGAGCTGTCCGCAAAAGGTTCGCAGTAGATCCGGGCCAGTTCGGGAACCACGGCCAAGGTATCGTGGTCGCTGACATAGAGTTCCGTGTGGTCTGTACCCAGATGCGCCGCCACGGCGCGCGCGTGCGTCGCTTCGTCGAAAGCCTTGTTTTCGAAACCGATGGCGTAGGTGTGCACCCGCTGGGAAGACAGCTTCTGCATCAGCGCCACGATAGTGCTGCTGTCCAGGCCGCCGCTCAGAAACGCGCCCAGGGGCACATCCGACACCATCTGCCCCGCCACGCTTTCCGTCAGCAGCGACTCCAGCCTGTCAATGGCGGCGGACTCCGTGCCGGCAAACGGACTTGCGAGCCCCGCTTCGACCACCGCCCTGTAATCCCAATACGGCTCCGGCGCGGGCTCCCGGCCATCCGGCCTGAGGATCACGAAATGCCCGGCGGGCAGCTTGTGGATGCCCCGGTAGATGCTATGGGGCTCCGGGATATAGTTGTAACGCAGCAGTAGCGCCAAGGCGCCACGATCGACGTGGCGCAAGCACGCGGGGTGGGCTTCCAGTGCCGACAGCTCCGACCCGAAGAGCAACGTGTCGCCCTGCCACCCCCAGTACAGAGGCTTTTCGCCCATACGATCACGCGCCAGCGTCAGCGTGCGCGCCTGCCGATCCCAGAGCGCAAAGGCGAACATGCCGGTGGCAGCTTCCAGTGTTCGCGTGAGACCCCACCGCGCGAGCGCTTCGAGCAGAATCTCGGTATCCGAGTGTCCGCGCCACACCATGCCTGACGCGTCCTGTTCAAGGGCGGCCCGCAACGCAGGGAAATTATAGATTTCGCCGTTGAAGGCGAGCACATATCGGTCGTCGTGCGACGCCATCGGCTGATGTCCCGCCTGCGACAGGTCTGCAATCGACAGGCGCTGATGCGTGACGCCGAAATCGGCCCCGGCATCCAGCCAGTACCCCTGGTCGTCCGGGCCACGATGCGACAGCGCCTGCCCCATGGCTTGCAGGACCGCTACCCGGTCAGCCGCCGCTTGACCGCTGATCCGCAGATAGCCGGAAAAACCGCACATGAGAACGCCTTTCGGGAAAAAGCCTATCTTACTATCGGCGATGGATCAGAGCACCTTGCTCAGGAAGTCGCGGGTGCGCTCCATGCGCGGGTTGCTGAACAGATCCTGGGGCTTGCCCTCTTCGACGATATAACCGGCGTCCATGAACAGCACGCGGTGGCCGACTTCGCGCGCGAAGCCCATTTCGTGAGTCACCACCACCATGGTCATGCCCTCGACGGCCAAGGTCTTCATGACCTGAAGAACCTCGCCCACCATCTCCGGATCCAGCGCGGATGTCGGTTCGTCGAACAGCATGATATTGGGTTTCATGGCCAGCGCGCGCGCGATCGCAACCCGCTGCTGCTGGCCGCCCGAGAGCTCATCCGGGTAGCTGGCTTCCTTGTCCGGCAGACCGACCTTCGCCAGAAGCTCGCGCGCCGTCCGGTTGGCTTCCTCCAGGGAAACCTTCTTGACCTTGCGCGGCCCGATGGTGATGTTCTCGAGAATGGTCAGATGCCTGAACAGATTGAACTGCTGGAACACCATGCCGATGTGCTCGCGCAGCTTGTAGATGTTCGTGGCGGGGTCCGTCAGACGGGTGCCGTCGATGATGATCTCCCCGCTCGTCACAGTTTCCAGGCCGTTCAGACAGCGCAGGAAAGTGCTCTTCCCGCTCCCCGACGGGCCGATCACCACGACGACTTCACGTTCCTCGACGTGGTTGTCGATGCCCTTGAGGATCTCGTTCGAGCCAAAGGACTTGTGCAGATTCTTAACGCTTATCAACTTGGAGCCTCCGTTCGAGATAGGACGCAAACTTCGAAACGGCAAAAATGATGACGAAATACAGAACTGCGATGAGCCCCCAGATCTTGAATGACGCAAAGGTCTGCGCAATCACCACCTCGCCTTGGTAGACGAGCTCGATAATCCCGACCGGCGCGAGCAGGGATGTATCCTTGATGGTCTGCGCGGCCTGGTTGACCAGCGGCGGAATCATGCGTTTGAACGCCTGCGGCAGCACAATGTAGCGCATCGTCTGGAAGCCGGTCATGGCGATGCTGGCAGCCGCCTCCTTCTGACCGCGATCCACGCCCAGAATCCCCGCACGGATGATTTCCGTGACGTAGGCGCCTTCGTTCAGGCTCAGCGTCAGCGCCGCCGCCATGATGGGATAGAAAAGCTGTCCGAACCATTCATTAACGGGAAGGATGGCCGGCAACCCCAGCACGATGAAGAACAGCTGGACCAGCAACGGCGTGGAGCGGAAGATTTCCACATAGCCGGTCGCGATGGCCCGCAGAACGCGGACTTTCGACAGCCGCATGAGCGCGGCCACCAGCCCGATCACCAGCATGAGAAGGATCGCCACGATCGAATACTGGACGGTCAGCCGCAGACCATCCAATATGTAGGGCAGATTTTGCCAAATGACATTCATGTAAAGATCCCGGTGTATGGCGCGCCCGCGCCTCAGCCGCAAAAGACGGGCCGCACGCTGCGCAAGACGCAACGCGCGGCCCTGTGCATCGGGCTAGACCCTACGCAGACAAGTCGGCCACTCAGCCCTTGACGGCCACTGACGACGGGCTGACCACTCCTTCGACGGCACCGCTCACGTCGCCGCCGAAGTACTTTTCGAACAGCTTTTTGTATTCACCGTTCTTCTTGACCTTGTCCAGACCCGCATTGATTTTCTGGACCAGCCAGGGTTCCTTCTTGGAAACGGCGATCCCGTAGTATTCGCCGGTCAACAGATCACCGACCACCTTCACATCATTCGCATGGCTGGTCTTGAAATTCACATTGACCGGATTGTCGAACACCACGGCGTCTGCCCCACCCGTCATCAACGCCTGATAGGCGCTGTCGATGTTCTGGAACTGCTTGACATGCCCCAGATCGATGCCATGGCCGGTCATGTAGTCCACCGAAGAGGTGGCTTTCTTGGTCGCTACCACATGGCCTTTCAGGTCGGCAAAGCTGTTGATCTTCGAATCCGCCTTCACCAGCACCGACAGGCCGGACTTGTAATAGGCATTGCTGAAGTCCACGTTTTGCATGCGGCTGGTCTTGATGGTGATGCCCGCCACGGCCGCGTCGATCGAGCCAGCCTGCAGACTGGGGATCAGGCCGTTGAACGGCATGGTCTTGATACTGGTGGTCAGGCCTTCGGCCTTCGCGATCTCACGAATCAGGTCGATATCGAAACCCGTGACTTTGCCGTCCTTTTCTGTCTCGAACGGGGGGAACGTGGTGTCAGCACCGACGACGATGGCCGTTTTCGGTGTGCCAGCCGCGGCCGATACGGGGGCGTAAGCGGCAAACGCCAAGCTCATGGCCAGCGGCAACGCGAACGCAACGAAAGATTTCCCTTTCATGGTGAACTCCTTTGGATGAATCGAATGACCTGTGGGTACGGAACAATTCATGGGCGCGGCACCGGTAAGCGTCGCGCCATCGGCGTTAGCGTAATGTAAAGAAGCTGACAGGGAGGTGAATACGAGTCACGTCAAGCATGAGCGAACCTGTCACCCGGGAGTCCTCATCGCGGCCGCTCGTGGTGCTGCGTCGAGAAGACCTTGTCCCAGAACGGTGTCGTGACGCCGTACGAACCTTCGATGCCGGGCATGTGGTGGATGGCATGTTCACGCTTGCGGGCGGCGAACCAGGTGCCGGGTCGAGCCCTCCAGTGATGGACGCCATGGTGCACGACCAGATAGGAAAAATAGCCCACCGCCAGTCCCAGCGTAGCAGCCAGCGCGATCCAGCCGCCCAACACCCCGGATAGCGGGAGATAGGCGATCAGCACGAACAGGGCCATGCTGCCCAGCGTGGGCGCGCCGATGAGCGCCATCGGGCGATCATGATGTTCCTGGTGCCATCGCTTGAAGGGCTGCGGACCATGCAGCACGAAGCGGTGAAGAACGTATTCGACCAGGCTCCAGGCGAAGAATCCGATGACCGCGGCGACCGGCATCGCCCACGTAATGGCCGGGGCGCGCCACAGCAGCACGATCAGTCCCGCAGCCAGTGCAATGGGATACAGTACGAAGTCAGCGTAGTACGACAAAGCGCTTTGTTCGAGTGAAGCTCTTTTCATGTGAACTCCAGCGCCAGGCGCCACAGCCGCCCCCGGAACAACAACGGCGTGCCGCGTGACAGAACCTACAATGGGAGCTTATTCAATTGCCTCCCGCGGGTAAAGCCATATTGGACCCCGGTGCTGTATCAAACGATAAAAACCCTACTGCAACGCGGCATCCGCCGGACGCGACGGCCGCCGGGTCACCCGTTCTCGAACTGCGCCGGCCGCCATTTGAGCAGCCTGCCCTCGATTATCGTCAGGATGTAGTCGGCGAGGAACGCCATGATGCCCAGCACGATCATGGCGGCGAAGACGCCGCTGGCATTGAACGCCCCCTGAGCCGTGGCGATCAGCAGCCCAATACCCACGCGTGCCCCCAGAAATTCGCCCACCACGGCCCCGACCAGCGCGAAACCAAAGCTGACATGCAGGCTGGCAAGGATCCAGCTCAAGGCCGAAGGAATCACTACCTGTGTAGTGACCTGACGCTTGGAGGCACCCAGGATCTGAGCGTTGGCGATCATGTAGCGGTCCGCTTCGCGTACGCCCTGGAAGGCATTGCCAAATACCACGAAGAACACCATGACCACGGCCAGCGCGACCTTGGACGCGATCCCCAGGCCCAGCGCAATCACGAAAACCGATCCGAGGACGACGCGCGGAATAGAGTTGGCCACCTTGATGTACACGCTGAAGATGTCGGCCAGGAACTGGTTGCGTCCCAGAAGGATCCCGCAGATGATGCCGGCGATCCCGCCGATGAAGAACCCGATCAGCGTTTCTTCCAGCGTGACGGCAAGCTGCAGCCACAACGGGCCCTGCGACGTGCCATCGGCCCACCAGTCGTAGATCTGTTTGGCGATCAGCGACGGCTTGGAATAGAAGAACGGATCGATCCAGTGCAGGGTTGCCACCAGCTCCCAGCCAGCCAGGATCAGGATCAGAATGGCGAACCGCCAAAAGATCACCAAACGCTGGCGATTGCGCATCTGGTGCTGCGCCACGGCCTCGGCCTTCTGCAGGGACTCCCGCACATCGTCGGGCAGGCGGTTGTCCGCATCGTGAGTATCAATCGGCATGTCCATGACGTTCCTCTCCTTCAATCGATCTTCACTTCAGCGCGCAGATCGTCCCAGATCGAACGCGCATAGGTGATGAACCTGTCCTCGTAGCGCACGCCGGGCATGACCCGGGGACGTGGCAGTTCAATGTCATAGATCTTCTTGACCGTGGCGGGACGGGATGTCAGGACAATCACTTTGTCCGCGAGGGCGATGGCCTCCTCCAGGTCGTGCGTGACGAACACGACGGAACTGCCGCTTTCAGCCCAGAGCTGCAGCAGTTCATCCTGCATCACCGTCCGGGTCTGCATGTCCAGCGCGCTGAACGGTTCGTCCATGAGCAGGATTTCAGGACTGTTGACGAAGGTCTGCGCCAGCGACACACGCTTGCGCATCCCGCCGGAGAGCTGATGCGAATAGTGCTGCTCGAAACCCCCCAGCCCCACGCGATGCAGCCAGGCGCCGGCCATCTCGCGGGCACGGGCCGGCTTCTGGCCCCGGAACAGCGGCCCGGCCGACACGTTGTCGATGACATTGCGCCACGGGAAGATGGCGTCGTTCTGAAACACGAAGCCGATGCGTGGGTCGATCCCATCGACCGGCTGCCCCATGACCCGGACACGGCCGGTCGTGGGCTTCAACAACCCCGTGATCAGACTCAGGGTCGTGGATTTCCCGCAGCCTGTGGGGCCGACCACTGCACAGAACTGGCCGCGCTCGACCGTCATGCTGAAATCCTGCAGGGCGAGCGTCGCCTTGCCGTCCGCCGAAATGAAGCGGCAACTGACGTGATCCAGCTCGATGGCTGGCGTTGAAGAATCGTCTGCCATGGTGCACCTGCTATCTGGCCGCGTCCACGAACGCCGTGGTATAGGTCTTGGACAAATCGATGTGCGCGGCCTTGACCTGCGGCTTGAAAGTGGACAGCACCTGCAGCACTGTGTCCGGCCCGCCCTTGGGCATGCGGCCATCGGCCGTAAAGGATGGCAGGGACGCCTCCAGCGCCTTCACGTACAGAGCCTTGTCGCCGCCGTAGTAGTCCTTGGGCATCTGATCCGCGATCTGCTCCGCACTGTGCGTATGCATGTACTTCATGGTCTTCACGAATGCATTGACCAGTTTCTGCACTTCGTCATGGTGGCTCTCGACCCAGGCGTTCGGCATATACAGGCTGGCGGCCGGATACAGGCCTCCCAGCACCTTCGCGGTGGGCTCAGGATGGCGCATGTCGACCAGGACTTTACCCTGGCCGCTGGCCACCAGCTGGGTGGCCGCCGGATCGGTCGTCATGCCGGCGTCAATGCGGTTGTTCTGGATCGATGCAATGAAGGTATTGCCGCCTCCCACCGGCAGGATGGTGTAGTCGCCATGCTTCAAGCCCGCTTTGAAAGCCATGTACTGGGTCAGGAAGTCGGTCGAGGATCCAAGCCCCGTGACCCCCAGCGTCTTGCCCTTGAAATCGGCGGGGGTCTTGATCGTTTCAGAGGCCTTGGCCGAGACAATTTCCACTTCGCCCGGGACCTGGGCAAACTGCACCACGGATTCCACATTCTTGCCCTTGGACTGCAAGTCGATCGAGTGGTCATAGAACCCGACCACGCCCTGCACCGCTCCAGCCAGCATTTCGTTTTCAGCATTCACGCCGGCGGGTTCGGACAGCAGCTTCACATCCAGGCCCTCATCCTTGAAATAGCCGAGGTTCTCCGTCAGCTTGGCCGGCAGGTAGACGATCTTGCTGATCCCGCCCACCATCAGGGTGATCGGATCATCCTTGGCCTGGGCTGTACCCAGGGAACATGCGGCCAATGCGGCAGCGACAGCGCTCATCTTCAAAACATGGGAAATCGTTCTCATCAAAGTCTCCTGGTTCACTGCGACGGCTCCATGCTAGGGTTGCCCGCCTTTCATCCGGCTTTCGCCGCGTGCCCGAAATCCTACGGAATAACCCTAGCCCCGCAACGCCGCAATTGCGGAAGGCTGCATCCGCTTGCTAACGTGCTGGGCATGAGACTGCTGCTCGTGGAAGACAACGTGGACCTGTCCGGGTGGCTGGCGACCATCCTGCAAAAGGAGGGCTTCGCGCTGGACTGCGTTCACGACGCGGAAGCCGCCAACATGCTGCTGGCCGGCGGCCAGTACGATGCCGTGCTGCTGGACCTGAAGCTGCCGCACGCCAGCGGGCAAAGCGTGCTGCGCCGCTTGCGCCGCCGCCAGGACCAGACGCCCGTGATGGTGACTACCGCCAGCGACTCGCTTGACATGAAAGTGGAATGCTTGGAAACCGGCGCTGACGACTACATGGTCAAGCCTTTCGAGATCCGCGAGCTCGTCGCCCGCATCAAGGCCCTAATCCGGCGCCGCAGCGGCAGCGCGACACCGGCCATCACTTGCGCCGATCTGACCTACGACACCAACACACGGCGATTCGTCCTGGCCGGCGAGCCGTTGCCCTTGCCTCCGCGCGAACACAGCCTGCTGGAAGCGCTGCTGATGAATCAGGGGCACACGCTGAGCAAGGCCAGCCTGATGCAAAGCGTCTTCGGGCT
>DATNAI010000061.1:0-6169 GCA_035572875.1 Castellaniella sp.
GCAATCGCAATGATGGGATCCGAGTCACTTACCGGCATCAGTTTCGCCTAAAAGACACCAATCAACCTCGCCGCTTCCGCTCCATCTGCCCCGGAACGGCAATCCAAAATTTCTAAAGAGCCATGCTCACACCAGCTCTCACGACCCGAGAAATCCGGGCCCGGGCGTGTGGACCTGCATCCGGCACGGTCGCGGCCAGCGCCGGAGGCTGACGAAGGGAGAGCGGGGAATTCGTCGCCAGCCGACCGGCGCGAAGCGCCGGTTTCTGGCGGCGCCCGCTCGGACGAGGCAGATCCGGGCAGTCCGGCCATCTGGCCGGACCGCTGGTCGGTGCCGGATGCAGGTCCACACGCCCGGGCCGCGCAAGCGGGCAGCCCGAACAACCACACTCAGCTAGACGCCGAAGCCGCCTTCTCGTGATCCAGCCGCTTCATGATCACCCGCTGCTGGATGATGGAGATCGTGTTGTTCACGCACCAGTACAGCACCAGGCCGGCCGGGAACAGGAACATCATCCCGCCGAACACCAGCGGCATGATCATCATGATCTTCGCCTGCGTAGGATCCGGTGGCGTCGGGTTGAGCTTGATCTGCAGGAACATCGTCAGCATCATGAACGCCGGCAGGATGAACCACGGGTCGCTCACCGACAGGTCGTGAATCCAGAAGGCCCACGGCGCGCCGCGCATTTCCACGCTGCCCAGCAGCACCCAGTACAGCGCAATGAACACCGGGACCTGCACCACCATGGGCAGGCAGCCGCCCAACGGGTTGATCTTCTCGGTCCGGTACATCTCCATCATGGCGGCGTTCATCTTCGCCTTGTCGTCGCCGAACTTTTCCTTCAGGTGCTTCATGCGCGGCGCGACCAGCTTCATCTTCGCCATCGAGCGGTAGCTGGCAGCCGACAGCGGGTAGAACACCAGCTTGATGAGCAGCGTGAGCAGCACAATCGTCCAGCCCCAGTTCCCGACCAGCCCGTGCAGCCAGATCATGAACTTGAACATGGGCTTGGCGATGATCGTCACCCAGCCATAATCGACCACCAGTTCCAGGCCCGGCGCCACCGCGCTCATGGCCTGCTGGTCCTGCGGCCCGACCCAGAGCTGAGCATCGACGGTCTTGTGCTCACCCGGGGCAATGGTGCCTACAGACTCGATGGTGCGGATCGCAAACAGGTCGCCCGGCAATGCCAGCGCCTGGTTGGTGCGCACCACGCCCTGCTTGGGCACCCAGGCCGACGCGAAGTAGTGCTGCACCATCCCGATCCAGCCATTGTCCGCCTGCTGGACGTAGCTGGCCTTGCCCTTGGTGATGTCCTCGAACTTGATCTTCTGGAACTTGTCTTCCTGCGAATAGACGGCCGGCCCGGTGAACGTGGTGTAGTACCCGGTGGTGTTGGGCGGTTCGTGGCTGTCGCGCGTCAGCTGCAGGTACAGCGACGGATCAATGGGCTGGCTGCCGAGGTTGTAGATATCGTTGCGCACATGGATGTCATAACCATCCTTGCTCAGGATGAAGGTCTTGACCACCCGCACCTGGTCCGACGTCGCCTCGAAGGAAATCTCGGTCGTGTCGCCCTTGACGACGGGCCCCGACCCCACCAGCGTGAACGGCGTCAGGTGCGTGGGATAACTGCTGCCCTGCGGCGCGCCCACCAGGCCCGTCTGGGCCACATACATGTCGCCCGGCTGGTTGTTGAGCAGATACATCGGGCCGCCCGCGTCCTTGGGCGGCTTGTGTCCCATGAGGCCCTTGAACCAGGGCAGAATCCCGGTCGTGGCCTCCTGATTCTTGTAGGCCAGCAGGTCCGCGCGCACCAGTTGCGCACCCATGGTGTCGAAAGTCAGGTCGTACACACCCGTCTTCACATGCACCTGTTCGCCCTGGGGCACCGCTTCGGGCGTGGGCACCTTGGTCTGCGACGCCGGCGCGTTCGGGGCGGCGGACGAAGGAATCCCCTCGCCGGCCGCGGCGTGTGGCGCGGTCGCCGGTTTGGCCGCTTCGGGCTTGGCCGTCTGGGTCGCGGGCGGGGTCAGGGAAAACAGCGAAGGCTGACCCCGATACACCTGCCAGTTGTTCCACAACAGCAAGAGCGAAAACGAGAAGATCATCCAGAGGATGGTGCGTCGAATGTCCATGGCGCCTGAATTTCGTAGAGGTCGGAGCAAAAAGCTCACTAGTTTAACGTAGCGGAGCTGACACCCGCTTGAGGCGCCGGATTCGCGACAGGAGTCACCGGCGGCGCGAACCGCCCGCGGCGGGCGGTACGGGATCAAAGCCGCCCTGGCAACCCGGGTGGCAGCGCGCCACACGGCGGATACCCAACCATAGACCGCGCAAAACCCCGTGAGTTTCAATCGCTTCTATCGTATAGGCCGAACAGGTCGGGGTGAAGCGGCACTGCTGCCCCACCCAGGGGCTGAGAAAATATCGATAAAAGCGGATCGGCGCGATGAACAACGCACGCATCAGCATGGCGCTATCCGGGCAAGCAGCGTGTCCACTTCGAGCCGCACCTGACGCTTCAGCGCCGTCAGGCTGCCCGCATCGGGCCGGGCCACCAGCCGGAACACCCAGTCACCCTCGGGCAACGAGGCCCGGCGCAGCCGAAAGGCCTCGCGCACCACACGCTTGATGGCGTTGCGGCCCACCGCCAGGGGCACCTGGCGCTTGGGCACGATGAGCCCGAGACGAGCCCCGGCGCCTGTGCCCGTGGGCTGGCGGGGGCTGGAGACCACGAACAAAGCCCCTCGGGCGATACGTCGCCCCTTCAGGGCTGCTGCGTATTCCGAGGGGCGATGCAGCCGAGCCGCCGGTGGGAAAGCGGATGGCATGGCGGTCGGTGAAGGATGCGGCCAGATCCCGCATCCAGTCACTGAACTAGACGGCCAGGCGCTTGCGGCCCTTGGCACGGCGCGCATTCAGAACAGCGCGGCCGCTGCGTGTCTTCATGCGAACGCGAAAGCCATGGGTGCGCTTGCGGCGGGTAACGGAAGGCTGATAAGTGCGTTTCATGGTGAATCCAAAGAGCTCTGGAAAAGACGAGAAGTCCACGGGCCAGACACGCCCATGGGATCGAAAAGCCCACTATTTCAGCAAATTTTCGATGTGCCGTCAATCGTTTATGTTGTTATCCCCCGGGAAACCGGCCAGTCGCGCCGCTGCCCTGTGGATAACCTGCGACGGGAAAGGGTAGAATCGAGGTTTCGCCCAATGACTGTTATGAATGAATTCTGGCAGGCCTGTCTCCAGCAGCTGGAGCAGGAACTTCCCCCCCAGCAGATCAGTGCCTGGATCAAGCCGCTGGTCCCCCTCGGTTACGACGAGGAACTCGCGATCCTGAGAATCGGTGCGCCCAATCGCTTCAAGCTCGACTGGGTGCGCAAGAACTTTTCGTCCCGGCTGGAATCCCTGGCGGCCGACTGGTATTCGCAATCGGTCCAGGTGCAGTTCGAACTCTCGGCCACGACACCGGCGCGCGGCCCGTTGCCCGCCGGCACGACAGCGCCGGCCGCCGCCATCCGGGTCCAGGCACCGACCCCACAGCCAGCGGCCGCTGCCGCTGTCAGCCCGGTGGCCTCGGCGACCGAAGAGGCCGTCCAGGACCGGTCCCACCTGAACCAGGAACTGACCTTCGACAACTTCGTGATCGGCAAGGCCAACCAGCTCGCCCGGGCGGCCGCGATGCAGGTCGCGGAAAACCCGGGCGTGTCCTACAACCCGCTCTTCCTGTACGGCGGCGTGGGCCTGGGCAAGACTCACCTGATCCACGCCATCGGCAACGCGCTGCTGGCCAATGGGCTGAGCACGCGAGTCCGCTACGTGCACGCAGACCAATATGTATCGGACGTGGTCAAGGCCTACCAGCGCCGGGCCTTCGACGACTTCAAGCGCTACTACCATTCGCTGGACCTGCTGCTCATCGACGACATCCAGTTCTTCGCCGGCAAGAACCGGACCCAGGAAGAGTTCTTCTACGCGTTCGAAGCGATGGTCGCGCACCGCAAGCAGATCATCATCACCTCGGACACCTATCCCAAAGAGCTGGCCAACATCGACAGCCGGCTCATCTCGCGCTTCGACTCGGGGCTGACCGTGGCCATCGAGCCGCCCGAACTGGAGATGCGCGTGGCGATCCTGCTGCGCAAGGCCCAGACCGAGGGCATCACCATGCCCGAAGAAGTCGCCTTCTTCATCGCCAAGCATCTGCGCAGCAATGTGCGCGAACTGGAAGGGGCATTGCGCAAGGTCTCCGCCTACGCCCGGTTCCACGGGCGCGACGTGCTGACCGTCGAAGTCTGCAAGGAAGCGCTGAAGGATCTGCTGTCCGTCTCGAATAGCCTCATCACGGTCGAAAACATCCAGAAGACGGTGGCCGATTTCTATAAAATCAAGGTCGCCGACATGTACTCCAAGCGGCGCCCCGCGAATATCGCACTCCCCCGGCAGATCGCCATGTACCTGGCCAAGGAGCTCACCCAGAAAAGCCTGCCCGAAATCGGCGACCTGTTCGGCGGGCGCGACCACACCACCGTATTGCACGCGGTGCGCAAGATCACCGATCTGCGCGCCAAACAGACCGAATTGAATCACGCGCTCCATGTACTCGAGCAAACCCTCAAAGGATAAGAAGATGCAACTGATACAAGCGACCCGCGATGCCGTGCTCAAACCCTTGACGACTGTGGTGGGGATCGTCGAGAGGCGCAATACCTTGCCGATTCTGGCCAACGTGCTGATCCGCCAGCAGGGTCCCCAGGTATCCTTCATCGCCAACGATCTGGAAGTCCAGATCACGACCCACGCCGATTTCGGCGCCGGGGCCGAGACCCAGGCCACGACGGTGGCGGCGCGCAAGTTGCTGGACATCCTTCGGGCATTGCCCGACACGGGCGACGTGAAGCTGTCGCTGGACGACGCGAAACTGTCCGTGCACGCGGGCCGCAGCCGCTTTGCGCTGCAGACGCTGGCGGCGGACGACTACCCCACTGTTTCCCAACCCGAACAATGGGACGCCTCCTTCAGCATGCCCCAGAAGGCGCTCAAGCATCTCTTCGACCGCGTGCATTTCTCCATGGCGCAGCAGGACATCCGCTACTATCTGAACGGTCTGCTCTTCGTCACCGAGCCGGCGCGGATCAACGCCGTGGCCACGGACGGCCACCGGCTGGCCCACAGCGCCACCGCCATCGAGGGGCTGACCGGACAGAACGACGTCATCATCCCGCGCAAGACGGTGCATGAAATGCAGCGGCTGCTGTCGGACGACGCCGAATCGATGGTGCAGATCGACCTGACGTCCAACCAGATCCGCTTCCGCTTCGATCAGATCGAGGTCATCTCCAAGCTGGTCGAGGGCAAGTTCCCCGACTACAAGCGCGTCATCCCCACCGGCTACACCCGCCACTTCACGGTCAACCGCGAATCGCTGCAGGCCTGCCTGCAGCGGGCGGCCATCCTCACGACGGACAAGCTCCGGGGCGTGCGGCTGGAACTGGGCGGCAACCTGATGCGCATCTCGGCCTCCAACGCCGAACAGGAAGAGGCGCGCGAGGAACTGGAAATCGACTACGCCCAGGAACCGCTGGACGTCGCGTTCAACGTCAGCTATCTGCTGGACGTGCTCGCCAACGTCAAGACCGAGACCATCCGCTGGTCGGTGCAACCGGACGTCAACGCGTCGGTCCTCATCACGCTGCCCGACGACGATTCCTTCCAGTACGTCGTCATGCCGATGCGCATCTAGCGTCCCCTCCACGCGGGACACCCGGCCGGTCACGCGCCGCCCCGGATTCAATCACAGGATTTCCATGCCAGAACAAACCCACCACCGCCACCCGGACGCCAGCTACAGCGCCGACTCGATCAAGATGCTCAAGGGCCTGGAGGCCGTGCGCAAGCGTCCCGGCATGTACATCGGCGATACGTCCGACGGCACCGGCCTGCACCACATGGTGTTCGAGGTGGTCGACAACGCCATCGACGAAGCGCTGGCGGGCCATTGCGACGACATCGTCGTCACGATTCATACCGACAATTCGATCTCGGTCACCGACAACGGCCGCGGCATTCCCACTGCCATCCACAAGGACGACGAATTCGGCCGCAGCGCGGCGGAAATCGTCATGACCGAGCTGCATGCCGGCGGCAAGTTCGACCAGAACTC
>DATNAI010000062.1:0-3391 GCA_035572875.1 Castellaniella sp.
AGGCCGGTGCCAGTGGCTATGTGGTCAAGCCCTTCACGGCGGCGACCCTTGAGGAAAAACTCAACAAGATTTTCGAGAAACTCTGAGCAGAGGTTCAGCATGACGACCGACGTACCTTCCAGCCCCGTGACCGGTCTTGAGCCCTCGGTGGATCTCATCCATCGCATCGCCCATCTCACCCGTACCCTGCGCGAAAGCATGCGCGAGCTCGGCCTCGATCAGGCCATCAAGGAAGCCGCCCATGCCATTCCCGATGCCCGCGATCGCCTCCACTATGTGGCGGAGATGACCGAGCAAGCGGCCAATCGCGTACTCAATGCCGCGGAACAGATGCAGCCCTGGCAGGAATCCATGCAGACTCAGGCACGGGCGCTGGATGCGCGCTGGCAGCAGTGGTTCGACCAGCCCGTGGCGCTCGATCAGGCGCGCGGCCTGGTGGACGACACCCGCGCCTTGCTCAAGGACATCCCCGAAAAGACCCAGGCGTCGCAGAACAACCTGATGGACATCATCATGGCCCAGGATTTCCAGGATCTCACCGGCCAGGTGATCATGAAGATGCTGGGGGTGATCGGTGCGATTGAGACCGAGCTCGTCCAGGTGCTCATCGACAATGTGCCCGCCGACAAGCGCGACGAGACTCGCAGTCTGCTCAACGGCCCTGTCGTCAACGCCGACGGCAAGAACGATGTGGTGACCAACCAGGATCAGGTGGACGACCTGCTCGCCAATCTGGGCTTCTGATTTCTGAATGGCTGAAGAAAGCGATCTCGAAAAAACCGAACCGGCATCGCCTCGGCGCCTCGAAAAGGCGCGAGACGAAGGGCAGGTTGCGCGCTCGCGCGAGCTCGGGACCTTTCTCGCCCTCATCAGCGGAATCGGGGCGCTCTGGTTCGGTGGCGGTGCCATGTACCAGACGCTCGAAGGGGTGTTGCGCAGCGGGCTCGGGTTCGATCCCCGGGTGACGCGGGAAACCACCGTGATGCTGTCGGTGGCGGGGCATTCGGCCTGGGAAGCCTTGCTCCTCGTGTTGCCCATCTTTGGTTTGCTGGTGGTGGTGGCGATATTTTCATCAGTGGCGCTGGGCGGCTTCCTGTTGTCTTCGAAGGCGCTCGAGCCCAAGTTCGAGCGGCTCGACCCGCTGAAAGGTTTCAAGCGGCTGTTTGCCATGCAGACCGTGATCGAGCTGCTGAAGACGATCGCCAAGGCTGTGTTGATCGGCTATGTCGGTGTCAAGGTGATCTGGGCCTATAAGGGCGACATGCTGGCCCTGTCGCATATGGCGCCCACTGAGGCCCTGATGCGGGGGCTGAGCCTGGCGGCATTGTGTTGCCTGCTGATAGCCGCATCGCTCATCATCGTTGTCCTCATCGATGTTCCGTGGCAACTATGGAACCATGCCAAGCAGCTTCGCATGTCGCGCGAGGACGTGCGGCAGGAGCACAAGGACGATGAAGGGGATCCGCATGTGAAGGGCCGCATCCGCCAGCAGCAGAGGGCGATGGCGAAGCGGCGCATGATGAGTGCGGTCCCCAGAGCCGACGTGGTGGTGACCAATCCGACGCACTACGCCGTGGCGTTGCGCTATCGGGAGGGGCAGGGGGGCGCTCCCATCGTGGTGGCCAAGGGTGCGGGCCTGATCGCGGCCCAGATCCGTCAGATCGCACAGGAGCATCATGTGGCCTCGCTGGAGGCCCCGCCGCTCGCACGTGCCCTTTATCATCACGTCGAGCTGGAGCAGGAAATTCCCGCTGCCCTGTATGCGGCGGTCGCCGAGGTGCTCGCGTGGGTGTATCAGTTGCGCAGTTGGAAGCAGGGCTCGGGTACACTGCCGCAACAGCCGCAATCGCTGCCCGTGCCGCCCGAACTCGATCCACAGTACCGACCTGAATCGGTGCTCATGCCCGCCTCATGAACAGCTTCCTGGAGTTCCTCAAAAGCCAAGGCTTTGCCCAAGCGCGGCTGATGGCCGGCCCGGTGCTGATCCTCATGGTCCTGGCCATGATGATCCTGCCTTTGCCGCCCTTCATCCTGGATCTGTTGTTCACGTTCAACATATCCCTGTCGGTGATGATCCTGCTGGTGGCCATGTTCACCCGCAGGCCGCTGGACTTTGCCGCCTTCCCGTCGGTGCTGCTGTTTGCCACGCTGCTGCGGCTGTCGCTCAACGTGGCCTCCACGCGGGTGGTGCTGCTCAATGGCCACAAGGGGCCGGCGGCCGCCGGCCACGTGATCGAGGCTTTCGGCCATTTCCTGGTGGGCGGGAATTTCGCCGTCGGGATCGTGGTGTTCATCATCCTGGTCATCATCAATTTCATTGTGATCACCAAGGGTGCCGGCCGTATCGCCGAGGTCGGCGCGCGTTTCACCCTGGATGCCATGCCGGGCAAGCAGATGGCCATCGACGCCGACCTCAATGCTGGCCTGATCGGAGAGGAAGACGCCCGCAAGCGGCGCTCCGAGGTGGGCCAGGAGGCCGAATTCTATGGCGCCATGGATGGTGCCAGCAAGTTCGTGCGTGGCGACGCGGTGGCGGGCCTGCTCATCATGGTGATCAACATCCTGGGCGGCCTCATCGTGGGCGTGGCGCAGCACGGGATGTCGGTGTCCGACGCGGGCAGTGTCTACACGCTGCTGACGATCGGCGACGGCCTGGTGGCCCAGATCCCTGCGTTGGTGATCTCCACGGCGGCGGGCGTGGTGGTGTCGCGTGTGGCTACCGACCAGGACGTAGGCCAGCAGATGATGGGGCAGCTTTTCTCCAACCCCAACGTCATGTTCATCACGTCAGGCATCCTGACGCTCATGGGACTGATCCCGAACATGCCGCACGTGGCGTTCCTGTTGCTGGCGGCCATTCTGGGGGGCAGCGGCTGGCTGCTGCGCCAGCGCCAGGAGCAGGATCGTCTGGCCGCCGCCAAGGACCCGGGTCAGGAGCAGGCCGCTGCCGTCGCAGCGGCGTCGGAAGCGAGCTGGGAGGACGTCTCGACCATTGATCCATTGGGGCTGGAAGTCGGCTACCGACTGATTTCGTTGGTCGATCATCAGCAGAACGGCGAGCTGCTTCACCGCATTCGAAGCCTGCGCAAGAAGTTTGCGCAGGAAATGGGCTTTCTGCCGCCCGTCGTGCATATTCGCGACAATCTGGAAATCAAGCCCACGGACTACCGGATTCTCCTCTTCGGAGTCGAGGTCGGCCGGGGTGTAGCCCAGACGGGGCAATGGCTGGCGATCAATCCGGGCGGCGTGACGGGGACGGTCCAAGGGACGCCGACCAAGGACCCGGCCTTTGGCCTGCCAGCCGTCTGGATCGAGCCTTCGTTGCGCGAGCAGGCGCAGATTGCGGGTTATACGGTGGTCGATGCCGCCACGGTCGTGGCCACGCACCTGA
>DATNAI010000063.1:0-3216 GCA_035572875.1 Castellaniella sp.
AACCGGCCCAATCGTACAGGCCGGTCTGGGTCACCGCTCCGCCCAGCGCGTTGCCGTGGCCGCTGATGTGCTTGGATAGCGAGTTGATCACCAGCGAGGCGCCAAAGTCCCGCCCCCTGCGCAGGTAGGGTGACGACAGCGTGCTGTCCACCACGTAGACCAGCTTGCGGGCCTGGCATAGTTCGCCGATGGCCATGAGATCGGCGACCTGAGTGCCGGGGTTGGCAATGGTCTCGACGAAGACCATCCGGGTGTTGGGCTTGAGCGCCGCCTCGACCTGCGCCACGTCCGTGGCGTCGACCAGCGTGACTTCCACGCCCAGGCTTCCCAGGGTCAGCAGCAAGCTGTTGGTGTTGCCGAACACATACTTGCTGGCGACCAAGTGATCGCCCTGGCGCAGCAGTGCAAAGAAGATTGCGTTCAGGGCCGCCATGCCAGTGGCGAAACACACCGTGCCGATGCCCTGTTCCATGGCGGTGATCTTGGCTTCCAGCGAGGCCGTCGTCGGGGTACCGGTGCGGCCATAAGTGAAGCCTGCCTGGCGGCCCTGGAAGACAGCGGCGAGGTCCTCGGCCGTCGCATAGGCGAATTCGGTGGACGGATGGATGGGCTGGAAGATGGCACCGTATTCGCGGTGCGCCAGATGGTCCTGGTGGACGATCTGTGTGGTGAAACCGAAATCGGACATGATGGTCGAGATCGTGAAGGGTTGGAGGACGATGCCGCACGTGCTGTCGATGGGCCACGGCGGCGGGTCCGGACATTATCCCGCGATTCGCCGACAGCGGCGGCCGGCCGGACGAAAGACCGGCACGGCCTTCGCCAGGAGGGTTCGCCTACATCGCCGTGCGCTGGCGCACGCTTTCGTACAGGCAAATGGCGCTGGCGACGCTCACGTTCAGGCTTTCGACCGAGCCGTGCATGGGAATGGCCACCAGTTCGTCGCAGGTTTCGCGCGTCAGGCGGCGCATGCCTTCGCCTTCGGCGCCCATCACCCACGCCATGGCGCGGCCCGCGTCGACCTGATGCAGACTGTGATCCGCCGTGTCGTCCGTACCCACCAGCCAGATGTCGCGTTCGCGCATCGCCCGCAGCGTGCGCGCCAGGTTGGTCACGGTCAGGTAGGGCACCGTGTCAGCCGCCCCGCACGCTACGCGCTGGACCGTGGCATTCAGGCCGACCGCCCGATCCTTGGGGGCGATCACCGCATGGACGCCAGCGGCGTCCGCAGTGCGCAGGCAGGCTCCCAGATTGTGGGGATCGGTCACCCCGTCGAGCACCAGCAGCAGCGCGGGTTCGTTGCGCTCCGCCAGCGGATCCAGCACCTCGTCCACAGTCACCGCCAGCGGCCTGGGCCGGGCCAGCGCGACGATACCCTGATGGCGGACACCGTGCGCGAATCCATCCAGCCGCTGTGCGTCCGCCGCGTGCCAATGTACGCCCGCCGCGTCGAGCTGCTGAATGCACCGCTGCATGCGGGCGTCCTGCCGGCTGGTATCCAGGTAGACATCGCGAATCGAATCGGGAGCGTGGCGCAGGCGCGCCTGTACGGCATGGAAGCCGGCCAGGATCTGTTGGGATGACATGGGAGTCCTAGGTGCAAGCCATGATTGTAGTGCGCGGCGTCCGCTGGCGGATGGACCCGACGGGCTCCCGATCTACGAGTGCCGTTTGTGCGCTGGCGTCTGGCGGGCGGCACGCTTGGCCTCGGCCCGGCGCTGGCGTGCCGTCGTGCCTTTCAGTGCGGCTGGCTTGGTCCCGGCCGCCTTCTTGTAGCCGCGTGGCGCCGGGTGCGCGCCCCCTTCGATTTCAGCCTGCAGCGATTTGTAGTCCTCTTTGCGCACGGGCCGAAAGTCGATGCGGCGGCCCTCGAGATCCACGCGGGATACCTGGACCTGCAGTGCATCGCCCAACTGATGGCGAATGCCGGTGCGCTCGCCCCGCAACTCGTTCAGCGATTCGTTGTACTGATAGTAGTCATCCCCCAGTTCCGAGATGTGCACCAACCCCTCTACGTACAGCGTATCCAGCGTGACGAACACGCCGAAGCTGGTCACGCTGCTGATGTGGCCGCTGAAGACTTCGCCCACATGCTCGCGCACGAACCAGCATTTGAGCCAGGCCTCCACATCGCGCGAGGCCTCGTCCGCACGCCGCTCGCGCGCCGAGAGCCAGGCACCCAGCGCCTCCCAGGCGTCATGCTCACGCACACGCGCCGGCAGCGACGGGTCGGCCGGCAGCCCGGGCAGCGCCGGCGGCTGGTACGGCTGCTTGTGCAGAATGGCCCGGATGACCCGGTGGACCAACAGGTCCGGATAGCGCCGAATGGGCGAGGTGAAGTGCGCGTAGTGCTCATAGGCCAGGCCGAAGTGGCCGCTTTGTTCGGGACTGTAGATGGCCTGCTGCATCGAACGCAGGCACAGCGTCTGGATGGCGGCGAAGTCGGGCCGGGCGCGGCTCGCGTCGATGAGCTTGGCGTAGTCGCTGGTGCTGGGGTCATCGCCGCCCTCCAGCGTCAGCCCGAGATGGCGAAGGTAATCGCGCAGGGCCTGCAGTTTTACCGGCGTCGGGCCGTCATGCACCCGGAACAACGCCTGGCGCTTGTTGCGCACGATGAAGTCCGCCGCGCAGGTATTGGCGGCCAGCATGCATTCCTCGATCAGTTTGTGAGCGTCGTTGCGCGTCGTAGGCTCGATGCGCTCGATCTTCCCCAACGGATTGCAGACGATGCGTGTCTCCACCGTATCAAAGTCGATGGCGCCGCGCTTGCGGCGGGCTGCCGACAAGGCCTGAAAAAGCTCATGGGCCGTCTGCACGTGCGGATACAGGTCGCCGAGGCTCTGCGCCGCGGGGCCCGATGGCTGCTGCAGCGCGGCCCAGATATCGTCATAGGTCGTGCGGGCATGCGAATGGATGACGGCCTCGTAGAACTGATAGGCCGTGGCGGTACCCGCCTTCGCTCCGCCTGCGGGGATCACCATGTCGCAGACCATCACCAGCCGGTCCACGTCCGGGTTCAGCGAACAGATCCCGTTGGACAAGGCCTCGGGCAGCATGGGAATCACGCGGCGCGGGAAATACACGCTGGTGCCGCGTTCCAGGGCGTCGTCGTCCAGCGCCGACTGTGGCCGCACGTAGTGGCTGACGTCCGCGATGGCAACCAACAGCCGCCAGCCCGGGCGCGCCCGTTTGGCGGTGCCCAGGTCGGTCGCCGTG
>DATNAI010000064.1:0-3189 GCA_035572875.1 Castellaniella sp.
CCCGCTGCGGCAGCCAGGTCGCCAGGGACGGGAAGCCCGCCACGAGCGCCAGCGTCAGCAACTGGACCAGAATGAAGGGCACCACGCCCTTGCAGACTTGGCCATACTTCATGTCTGGTGGCGCGATCGACAGCAGATAGAAGATGGACGAGGCCATGGGCGGAGTCAGGTAGCTGCTCTGGATGACGATGATCATCAGCGTGCCGAACCAGATCGGATCCACGCCCGCCGCGGTCAGCACCGGCAGGAAGAGGGGCACGCAGATCAGCACGTTCGCCGTCCAGTCGAGGACGAACCCCAGCAGGAAGACGATCCCCAGGAACAGCACCAGCGTACCGGTCAGTCCCAGCCCCATGTCTGACACCATGGCCTGAATGAGACGGGACCCGCCGTTCGCGGCGAAGATGCCCGTGAACATGATGCCGCCAGCGACGATCAGGAGGATCATGGCCGAAATCCTGACGGTGATCGCCAGGGACTCCTTCAGCATCCCCATGCTGAACTGCCCATAGCAGATGCACAGGATCAGGGCGCCCAAGGCCCCCACCGCCGCCGCTTCCGTGGGCGATGCAATGCCCGCCATCAGCGACCCCAGCACCGCGACAATCAGCAGCATGGTGGGCACCAGGCCGGCGGCCGTGACCTTGAGCTTCGTCCAAAGCGGCAGGCGCATGTCCTCGGAGTCCGCGCGCGGCCCCATCTCTGGCCAAATCAGGCAGACGCCGATGATGTACAGAATGAAGAGGCCCACCATGACCAGGCCGGGGAACAACATGGCGGCGAAGAGCTCGCCCACCGAAATCTGGGCCAACGATGCATACACGACGGCCACCACCGAAGGAGGGATCATCGTGCCCAGTGAACCGCCCGCGCAGATGGTCCCGGCAATCAGGCTGTTGTTGTAGCGGAAACGCTGCATCGCCGGAATGGCCATGAGCCCGACCATGACCTCGACGGCACCGACCACGCCCGCAGCGGCCGCGAAGGTGGCCCCCATCGCAATCGTCGCAACCGCGAGGCCGCCGGGCAAACGACCGAGCCACAACTGCATGGTGCGGAACAGCCGCGCGGCGATCCCTGAGCGCTCCAGTATCGCCCCCATCAGGACGAACATCGGAATGGCGGAGAGGATGTAATTGGTGGCGGCGGAATACAGGCCACCGTAGAGCTGGTCGAAAACGTGGGTCCCAAAGGCAAACCAGCCAGCCACCAGGGCCGGGATGATCAGCGAAAGGGAAACGGGGATACCCAGGAATATCAGCAGGAACATCCCGGGGAACATCAGGGCGGCGACCATCGGGTTCATGCAGCATCCTTGTGTTCGCCGCCGGCACGCAGCCCGGCGAATGCCCGCAGGCCTTCGGCCGCCAATTGCAACGCGAAAGCGACCAGGCCAATGGCGATCAGCAGATAGAAGGGCCACATCAAGGGTGCCCACGGACTGACGGTCTCCACTTCGTGCCGCACCCAGGCTCGCCAGGTGTGAGACAACGCGATGGAGGCCAGTGCCGCGAAAAACGGCGCCAGTATCAACAGGTAGGCCGTTCCTTCCACCCAGGCGTTGACATGGCGCGGCAATTTGTTGCGGAGGACGTCGATACGGATGTGAGCGTCCTCGCGCAGGACATAGGCGATTCCCAGGAGAAACAACGCCCCATTGCTCATGTAGGCAATGTCGAAGGCCCAGACCGTCGGCGCATCGAACAGATACCGGGCAAAGACCTCATAAACCATGGAGATGGTGAGCACCGCGGCCGACACACTCGCGAGCTGCGAAGCGAACCATGACACCCCATTGGCGATCCGGGCCAGAGCGTTGATCATGACGATTTTCCCGTCGACCGTCTTCAGTCCGCGATCAGGTAGCCGCTCTCGGCTTTCCAGCGCTTGTGGTAGGCCTCATAGTCGGCCAGGACCTCGGACATCTCGGGTTTGCCCTTTTCCTTCTGGGCGGCCGCGGTTTTATGCATCCATTCGTAGCCCGCATCCGAGAGCTGCTTCACAAAGGCGGAATCCAGCGTGATGATTTCATTACGGCCCTTGCGATACTTTTCCATGGCCTTCATGTCGGCATCGTAGAAGTAATCCAGGCTCTGCTGCGTGGTGAGTTCCGCCGCCGCTTCAACCAGCGGCTTCAGTTCGGCGGGGACCTTGTCCCACGTCGCCTGCTTGAGGACTACTTCCCACATGAACGTCGGCTGGTGCACGCCCGGCACCACGATGTATTTGGCAGCCTGGTGGAAGCCCTCCGGCATGTTCGCCGACGGAGGCGCCCACTCTACGGCATCGACGCCCTTGCGCTGCAGCAGCGTGTAGGTCTCGCCGGCGGGCACCACGGTCGGAACGGCACCGAAATAGTCGCGCATGACTTCCGCCCATGCACCGGACGTCCGGTACTTCAGGCCCTTGAGGTCGGCGGCATTGCGGATCGGCTTATTGGCATGCGCCAGGATTTCCGTCGACCCTATCCCCACGATCATGGTTTTGAGGCCCTGCTGGGCCCGCAGCTTTTCGAGTCGTGCCTTGCCGCCGGCATCGTAGAGCCACGCCTTGTAGGCATTGGGACCCATTCCGCCCGGGAACCCGGCAAAAATGGCGTTCTCGGGGTTCTGATTGACAAGGTAGCTGGACGTCGAATGGCCGGCCTCCACGACGCCATCCTGGACGGCATCAAAGACCTTCAGCGCCGGAACGATGACGCCCGCCCCAAAGGGCTGGACCTCTACCCGGCCGGCGGTGAGCGTCTTCACGTTGTCCGCAAAACGGACGAGGAAATTTTGATAAAACGGAGAACCCTCGGGAACCGAGGTCGGTACCCGCCAGGTAATGTCAGCCGCCCCAGCGGTCCCGGTGGCGCATGCAAAAACCGTCGCTGCCGTCAGCGCCCGAATCAGCTTCTTCATCTTCCCTCTCCCAAGGTTGAATGATGATGTCAAGTCATTCGGCACAGTCTAATATGTAGATAATATATTTACAACATATCTATAGTAAGGGTTTACCTGCAACCGCCAGGCGCGGTTGCAACAAAAGAAAGAAACAGGGTGGATGGTGGGCCGCCGGACAGGCGGCGCGCCGTGACGGGGGCCGCGGGCCCTACGCCACGTACAGAGGCAACGGATATGACCCGCGATAAGCCCGTGCTTCGGGCCGGCGCCTCAGGCGGTATGGGTCTCGCTGGCGGCCGGCCGG
>DATNAI010000065.1:0-9836 GCA_035572875.1 Castellaniella sp.
GGCGCGCCTTGCGAATGACCCACGATGCCCACAGCACCAGCAGGAACAGCACGAACGCGATGATCAGATAGTTGGTCTTGTCGCGGAACACCATCCACTTCCAGCCTATGCTCAGAGGCAGGCTGATGCCGCTGGAGCCGCCGGTCCAGCTCTCTTCGTGGATGACGAGAAGCCGCACGACCTCCAGGATCGCGATGGTGGCCAGCGCGAAGAACGGGCCCTTGAGCCGCAGCGTGGGGTAGCTGATGACGGCCGCCACGAGCCCGGACAACAGGGCGCCCACGATCATGCCGAACCACGGCGAGATTCCGAAATCCTGGGTCAGCAGCGTGGCTGCGTAGCCGCCAATGCCGTAGAACACGGCGTGCCCCAGGGAAAGCTGGCCCGCGAAGCCGCCCACGATGTTCCACGCGACCGACAACGACGAGAACACGAAAAGCAGCACAAACAGATTGGTCCAGAACGGGCTATCCAGTGACAGCGGAAGCAGGAACATCAGCGCGAACAGGATCAGGCTGACGTAGGTTCTCGGATGACGAATGTCGGGAAACACGCGCGGGACTCCTTATCAATCCGTGCCCAGGCCAAACAGCCCGCTGGGACGCAGTATCAGGATCAGCAGGAAAACGCCGAAGTAGACGACCTCCTTCAGGTCCGGCGAGATGTAGTAGCCCGCCATGGTGTCCACGACGCCGATGATCAGCGAACCGGCCACGGCACCATACAGATTACCCATGCCGCCCAGCACCACAATCACGAAGGCCGTCAGGACGAAATAGGTCCCCACCGTCGGGAAGACCGGGTACTGGGGTGATAAAAGGCCGGCGGCCACACCCACGAACGCAGTGCCCAGGCCGAAGGCGACCACGTAGACCGATTTGACGTTGACGCCCATCAGCATGGCCGCATACCGGTGCTGCGCCACGGCCCGCAGTGCGCGACCCAGGTAAGTGCGGTGCATGAACAGATGCAGCAGGATGGCCAGTATGATCGCAACGACGAAGGTGAAAATCTGCCCGGTCACCAGGGACAGGGGCCCTACGGCCAGCGAACCGGTGCCGACCGTCACGTGTGCGCGAAAGACGTCGGCACCGAACACCACGAGCGCAAGATTCATCAGCAGGATCGATACGCCCACGGTCGCAAAAATCTGGATCTCCTCGCCCGCATCCAGCAGCGGCTCAATGACGACCTTCTGCATGAAGGCGCCCAGCGCGAACAGGATGATCACCACGGGCACGAGAGCGACATACGGATGGACGCCCAGGTGGATCGACATGAGATAGACGAGATACATGCCGACCATCAGGAACTCGCCATGGGCGAAGTTCACGACACGCACCACCCCGAAGATGAGCGTGAGCCCCAGGCTGATGATGGCGTAGACGCCACCCAGAAGGAGGCCGTTGACGAGCAACTGAAAAAAGATGTCCATGGACCCAGTCTCCGATTCGCCCCATGCCACGTTGGGGGACAGCCGGGCAGCGGGGCCGGCGCGCCGCCCCGCTGCTCCATCATGCGGCTGCCCTCACTTCTTGAAGACGGGCTGCGCCTGCGACAGGTCCTTGGGTGCGATCGTCTTCAGATCGCCGTCCTGCCATTGCATCAGGTACAGCGAAGACGCGACGTTCTGCCCATCCTTGTCAAACTTGAAGCCCCAGCCGTTGGCCGTCTGCCCCACCGGCACCTGGTAGGCCAGGACCGCATCGCGGATCTTGTCCTTGTCCAGAGACCCCGCCTTCGCCATGGCATCCAGGAAAGCCTTGGCACCCACATAGTTCGCCAGGCTGTGCCCCGACTGCGGTGTACCGTTGTAAGTGGATTTGTACTCGGCCAGGAATTTCTCGAGACCGGGGGCTCCCTTGGGATTGATGGAAATCTGCGGGAAGTCGAGGTTGAACACCCCGTTGATATCCGAGCCCACCGCCTTGGCGGTATCGACCAGCGAATAGCCGCCGCCCGCACCGATCACCACTGTGGGGTTGAAATTCGCTTCCTTTGCCTGTCGGAAATAAAGCACCGTGTCGTTCTGGTAGGAGGTTTGCAGCACGACATTGGCCTTGTCGCCCTTCAGACGCAGGATGAGGGAGGACAGGTCCACGGACTTGGCCGAATACGGCAACTTCTGCACTACGGTATAGCCCAGCGCCTTCGCGCGTTTTTCCTCGGTGGCCGCCACGTCGGTGCCGTAAGGGCCATCCTCGTGAATGATGCCGATCCGAACGTCCTTCTTGTCCAGTCCCATGCCCGGAGCGATCGTCTTGTCCAGCGCACTCACGACAGCATCGCCGAACGTTTCAGTATTCGGGTTGCTGCGAAAAAGGTATTTGTAGCCACGGGTCGTGATCTTGTGGGCCGTGGCGCCGAGTTCGAAATACGGGACACCCGCCAGTTCTGCGACCGGAGATGCCGCGTACGCCAGCCCAGAGGCATAGCTTCCAAAAATGGCCGCGACCTTGTCCGCCACCAGTTGTTTGGCGCCGGATACGGCCTGATTCGGATCGACCGCGTCCACCTTCACGATCTCGATCTTGTCGCCATTGATGCCGCCGGCTGCGTTGCGCTCGTTGACGGCCAGCTCCAGACCGCGAAAGCTCTCCTGCCCCAGCAAGGCCAGACCGCCGCTGAAGGGATACAACGCGCCGATCTTCACGGTGGCCGCCGTTGCCGTAGTCGCCAGAACACTTGCCGCCAGGGCAAAGACCAGTTTCCTGTATTTCATGTCTACACTCCTCATCCCATGCGACAGACGTCGTGTCGGGGAAATATTGTCGGATTGAACTTCCTTCTTCCGGGTGCTGCGATGTGGCCGTTGAAGCGCTTCAAAAACCCGCCTCGAAAAAAGGAAATGCCGTTTCGTGATCACTTATAATCGTTGAAGCGCTTCATTCCCTTCCGCCAGATTATCACGACACCAAAATTCACTGTCAATGCCCAAGCACCCTGCACGAACGGAAGGCAGCCACCGTCGCCCCACACTGGCTGACGTCGCGGAGCTCGCAGGCGTGTCTCTGGGCAGCGCCTCGCGCGCGCTTTCCATGCCGGAACAGGTCAAGCCCAATACACTGCAGGCCGTCAACCGCGCCGTCAGCCAGTTGGGTTATATCCGGGACGGAGCCGCCCGCGCGCTTGCATCGCGCCGCACGCATACCATCGCTGCCGTTTACCCTACGCTGAACAATCCGATCTTTGCGCACTCCACGCATTCGATGCAGCAGACGCTCTGGTCGCTGGGCTTTCAATTGCTCATTGCGAGCCACGAATACCACGCCGAGGACGAAGCGGCCCTGATCAGGGCGACGCTGGAACGAGGCGTCGACGGCCTCATCATGGTCGGGACCGATCATCCCGCAGCCGTCTACGCGATGCTGGAACAGTATGAGTTGCCCTACGTCCTGACCTGGTCGGTGGACGAGAGCGACCATCCCTGGTGCGTGGGCGTCTCGAACTTCGACACCGCCCGCCGCCTGACCGAGAAGGCACTGACCCTGGGACACCGGCACATCGGCATCTGCGGCGGCGATATCTCCTGCAACGAACGCGCACGGTGTCGGCGCAAAGGCATCCTGGCGGCCGTCGATGCCGCCGGCGCCCTGGTCCGTCCCGAATGGATCGTTGAATTCCCGTTCTCCTACGAGGGCGGGCGGGCCGCCATCCGTCACTACTGGGGCCTGTCGAACCGGCCCACCATCATCTTCTTCGGCACGGACCTGCAGGGCATGGGCGCGCTGGATGAATGCCGCCGAATGGGCATCCGGGTCCCCGAAGACATCTCGCTGATCGGATTCGATGGCATCGAAGAAGCCGCCATGCTGCAACCCGCGCTGACCACTGTCCGCATCCCGGCCCATGAGATCGGCGCCCGCGCTGCGCGCATCATGACCCGGCTGATCGCCGGAGAAGCGGTGGAGCGCCAGCTTCCGATGGAAGCCACCTACGTCGAGGGCGGGAGCCTGGGCCTCCCGCGCGAGACCCCCGCTTTCTGACCCGACGACCGGCCGCCGTCCACGCAGCGGTCCGCCCGCCTTCCAAAGTGGATCGTGGTTTTCCCCAGTACACCGACCCGCCCGGTCAACGCGCCTCGTCCAAGGACCGCGCCGTTGCGGGCTGCCGCTCCCGCCATTCCAAAAATCGTTCAGCCGACCACAAATATTCCATCGACGCCACGATTCCCGCTGCGGATACTGTTTCCGCGGCAGGCATACGCCGCCACTCAATCTGTCCACCATGAATTACACCTTCGACTTCAGCTTTATCGGCCAATACTGGCCCAGCTTGCTGGACGGCCTCTGGATATCGGCTGAAATGTCGGCCGTTGCCCTGATCGGCGGTTTCCTGCTGGGCGTCATGCTGGCCGTGGCACGAACCCAGGGCTCCCCGACGGTTCGCAGGCTGGCGACCGGATTCGTGGACCTGACCCGGAACACGCCGTTGATCGTGCAGACCTTCTGGCTGTTCTTCGGTCTTTCCGCGCTGGGATTCCTGGTGCCGGCCATTGCCGCCGCCGTCGTTGCACTGGCGGTCAACACGTCGGGCTATACCTGCGAAATCGTGCGGGCGGGAATCGATTCCGTCCACTACGGTCAGAAAGAGGCTGCGGCATGCCTGGGCCTGAGCCGGTCCCAGGTCATGCGCAACGTCGTGCTGCCTCAGGCCATCGAAAAAATGTACCCGGCGCTCATCAGCCAGTTCGTCCTCGTGATGCTGGCGACATCGATCATGTCGCAGATTTCCGTCGAAGAACTTACCGCCGTCGGCCTGCAGATCCAGACCCGCACCTTCCGGGGCTTCGAGGCGTATCTGGTCATCGCGGCGATCTACCTGGTGATGTCCTGGCTGCTGCGCGTCATCATGAACCTCTGCTACAACGTCGCCTTCCCCAGGCAGCGCCACATCAGCCAGGCGCGGTCGACCTTCCGCCCGGGGGCGCCCGCACCGAGCGACACATCGATCGCGACAGGAGCAAAACCATGATCATGGGCGTGACGTCCGGCCAGTGGTTCTTCATCCTGCAAGGTGCCGGCTGGACTCTCATCCTGTCCTTGCTGGGGTTCGTGGGCGGTACGGTCGTCGGGCTGCCCGTTGCCGTGTTCGGGACATCGAACAGCCGCGTGCTGCGGATCCTCACGGGCGGCTACGTGAAACTGATTCAGGGCATACCGCTTCCGGTGGTCATGTTCATCTGCTATTTCGGCATCAGCATTGCGGGCTACGATCTCCCGGCCCTGGTGGCGGCCGGCATCGCGATGACGCTGTATTCCAGCGCATTTCTGGGCGAAATCTGGCGCGGCTGCATTGAAGCCATTCCAAAGACGCAATGGGAAGCCTCCGAGAGCCTGGCGCTGGGGAAGATCCAAGTCCTGACCAGCGTCATCCTGCCACAGGCCTTTCGCGTGGCCATCCCGCCGACCGTCGGGTTTCTGGTGCAGATCGTCAAGAACACGTCCTACGCCGTGGTGATCGGCTTCTTCGACCTGACCTACTCTTCGCGCGTCATCAACAACTCGACCTTCAAGCCTTTCGTCATCTTCACGGCGGCGGCACTGATTTACTTCGCCATGTGCTATCCGCTGTCCGTACTGTCGTACCGCCTGGAGCGCAAGCTCAAGCGCCACTCCAGGTTGTGAGAACTTCATGAATTCGACCGTCCAATTCCAGAACGTCCGCAAGTGCTACGGCCACAACGAGGTGCTGAAAGGCATTTCATTCGACGTGCCCAAGGGCAGCGTGGTCGCACTCATTGGCCAGAGCGGTTCAGGCAAAAGCACGGCCCTGCGCTGCATCAACGGGCTGGAGGAAATCCACGGCGGCGAGCTGTACGTCTGCGGTCGCGCGCTGCACGAGAAAAGCTGCGACATCACCGCGCTGAGACTCCAGGTGGGCATCGTCTTTCAGAGCTACAACCTGTTCCCGCACCTCACCGTGGAGAAAAACATCACGCTGGCGCCGCGCAAGGTCAAGCGCACGGCCCCCAAAGAGGCGCGCGAATTGGCGGCGCACGTGCTGAGCCAGGTCGGGCTGGCGGACAAGGCCGGCGAATATCCCGACCAGCTCTCGGGCGGCCAGCAGCAACGCGTCGCGATCGCCCGGTCGCTGGCCATGCAGCCCGAGCTCATGCTGTTCGACGAGGTCACTTCGGCACTGGATCCGCAGATTACCGGAGAGGTGCTGAAAGTGATCGAAGGTCTCGCGAAAGACGGCATGACGATGGTGCTGGTCACGCACGAAATGGGCTTCGCCTCGGCGGTCGCCGACCAGATCATCTACATGCGCGAAGGGGTGGTATGGGAAGCAGGAGACGGCAATCTGCTCAAGCACCCCAGCACCCCCGAACTGCAGCAATTCATCAGCAACGGGCTGTGACCAACCGGCATAGCCCGATATTTCCCACAAGAGGATGGAGCACGCAATGAAAATCATGAAGACCTTGTCCGGCATGGCGCTGTGCACGGCAGCGCTGGCCTGCGCCGTGGGGGCGCAAGCCAACGAACTGCAGAACATTCAGAAGAAGGGCGAGATCCGGATTGGCGTGGACATCAGCGCGCCTCCGTACGGCATGGTCGACAAGGACGCCAAGCAGACCGGATTCGACGTGGAATCGGCCCGCCTGCTGGCAAAGGATCTCGGCGTAAAGCTGGTCGTCGTGCCGGTCACGGGGCCCACCCGCGTCCAGTTCCTCCTCACCAACAAGGTGGACGCCATCATGGCCTCGTTCTCGATCACCGACGAACGCAAGAAGGTCATCGACTTCTCGAACCCCTATGGCGTCGTGCCGGTCGTGGTGTTCGGCCCCAAGGCTGACCCGATCGCCGGGCCCAAGGACTTGGCGAACAAGTCGATCGCGGTCACCCGGGGGACCACGAGCGACATGACCATCACGGACAGCACCAAGGGGGTCCCGGGCGTGCGGATCGTTCGCTACGAAGACGACTCCACGTCCAACACCGCCGCCTCCACCGGCCAGCAGAAGGTTCTGGTCGGCGCACCCAGCGTGCTGCCCGAAATCCAGAAGGCCAATTCCAAGGCCGACCTGGCCTACAAATACACGGCCACCGAGTTCCCGATGGGGGTCGGCATCCGCCAGAACCAGCCGGAGCTCAAGGCGCGCATCAACCAGTGGGTCGCCACCAATCTGAAGAACGGTGAGCTGAACACGATCTACAAGAAGTACTTCTTCGGACAATCGCTGCCAGAATCGATGTTGAAGTAGCATACCCGCATCACTATCCCGAACCGCCGGGCCCCCTCGCCGCCCGGCGGCCGTTACGAGACAACCGCCATGTCAACGAATACCCGTTTCCTCATCCTCAATCCTGCCGACGACGTCATGATTGCGCTGCAGGATTTCCCCAAGGGAGAAAAGGTCAACCACATCGAGCTGCTCGACCCCGTCCCGTTCGGCCACAAGATCGCGCTGCGCGCTGTGGCGAACGGCCAGCCTGTCAAGCGCTACGGGCAGATCATCGGGTTCGCCACGCAAGACATCGCAGCCGGCCAGCACGTGCACATGCAGAATCTGGAATTCCGCGAATTTGACAAGGATTACCGCTTTTCAGAGGACTACGAACCCACCAGAACGGTCGACGAGCCCGACACCTTCATGGGATTCGTGCGGCCTGACGGACGCGTTGCCACCCGCAACTACATCGGCATCCTGACGTCTGTGAACTGCTCGGCCACGGTGGCTCATGCCATCGCGGACCAATTCCGCCGCGACATCCGCCCGGAGGCTCTGGCGGACTTCCCGAACGTGGATGGCGTCGTGGCGCTCACGCACGGCGTGGGCTGCGGGATCGATTCCAGCGGCGAGGGCCTGAAGGTGCTGCAACGCACGATTGCGGGATACGTGCGCCATCCGAACTTCGCGGGCCTGCTGATCATCGGACTGGGGTGCGAGACCAACCAGATCCCGGCCCTGATGAAAGCCCAGGCGCTCGAGGAAACCGCGAATCTGCGCGCCTTCACCATCCAGGCCGTGGGCGGCACTCCCAAGAGCATCGCCAAGGGCGTAGAACTGATCAAGAGCATGCTGCCCGAGGCCAACAAAGTCGCGCGTACGCCCGTGCCCGTCAGCCACCTGACCATCGGCCTGCAATGCGGCGGCTCGGACAGCTTCTCGGGCATCACGGCCAACCCGGTCCTGGGCGCCGCTGTCGACATCCTGGTGCGCAACGGCGGGACCGCCATTCTGTCGGAAACGCCCGAAATCTACGGTGCCGAACACCTGCTGACCTGCCGCGCGGCAACGCCGGAAGTCGGCCAGAAGCTGGTGAACGTCTTCGAGTGGTGGGAAGACGTCTGCCACCGCAACAACGCTTCGATGAACAACAACCCGTCAGCTGGCAACAAGAAGGGAGGCTTGACGACCGTGCTGGAAAAATCCCTGGGCGGCGTCGCCAAGGGCGGCACGACCGGCCTGATGGAGGTCTACGATTACGCGGAGCCCGTCGAAGCCAAGGGGCTGGTCTTCATGAACACCCCGGGCTACGACCCCATGTCGGCGACCGGCCAGGTGGCAGGAGGCGCCAACATCATCTGCTTCACGACCGGGCGCGGTTCGGCCTTTGGCAGCGTGCCGTCGCCTTCGCTGAAGCTGGCCACCAACACGGCCCTGTGGATGCGCCAGCAGGACGACATGGACATCAACTGCGGCAGCGTGATCGATGAAGGCCGCGACATCCGCGACCTGGGACGCGAATTCTACGAAATGATCATCCGTTGCGCGTCCGGCGAACCCTCCAAGAGCGAGCTCTACGGCTACGGCCAGAACGAATTCGTTCCCTGGCAGCCCAGCGTGATCTGCTGAAGCTCAGCCACATTATCGGTACGAACCTATGTCAGACCTCTATCAAAAAGCCCGCTACAAGGGCGTGTACCCCGTCGTCCCGACCATCTTCCAGGACGACGGCTCTCTGGACCTCCCAGGGCAGCTGCGCTGCGTCGACTTCATGATCGACGCAGGCTCGGACGGCCTGGGACTGCTGGCCAATTTCTCGGAGCAATTCTCGCTCACGGACGAAGAACGCCGGCTGCTGACCGAGGCGATCCTCAAGCACGTCGCCGGGCGGGTGCCGGTCATCGTCACGACTTCGCACTACAGCACCGACATCTGCATCCAGCGCAACCGGCACGCGCACGATTTCGGCGCCGCCATGGTCATGGTGCTGCCGCCCTACCACGGCGCGACCATCCGCTGCCCCGAAGCCGCCGTCCACGAGTACTACAGCCGCCTGTCCGATGCCAGCGACATTCCGATCATGGTGCAGGACGCGCCCATCAGCGGCACGCCCCTGTCGGCCGAATCGCTGGCCCGCATGGCCCTGGAGATCGAACAGATCTCCTACTTCAAGATCGAGACGCCGGGCGTCGCCTCGAAGATCCGCACCCTGGTCCAGCTGGCCGGCAATGCCATCGAGGGGCCGTGGGACGGCGAGGAAGCCATCACGCTGCTCCCCGATCTGGATGCGGGCGCAACCGGCGCCATGACGGGCGGCGGCTATCCGGACGGCATCAAGGCCATCTTCGACAGCTACCAGGCGGGCGACCGCGAGCGGGCCACCGCGCTCTACCAGCAGTGGCTGCCGCTCATCAACTACGAAAACCGGCAGACCGGCATCCAGACGAGCAAGATTCTCATGAAGGAAGGGGGCATCATCGGTTCGGACAGCACTCGCCACCCGCTGCCGCAGGCGCGGGCCGAGACGCGAAAGGGCCTGATCGAAACGGCCCGTCGGCTGGATCCCATGGTCCTGCGCTGGGCGGCCTGAGGGGGCCCGCACGCACCATGGCACCGCGCCAATTCATCGGCATCGACTGGGGCACCAGCTCCATGCGGG